>JABDMI010000038.1 GCA_013001575.1 Gammaproteobacteria bacterium | reverse complement strand
AATGCCAACCTCAACCTGGCCGAGTTGGCTCGTACCGTTCAACGGGTGCGTGAACAAATACGCAAAATGGAAATCGAAACCGAGGCCACCATTTTGTATCAACACCGCGAAGAGAGCGAGCACAGTGATTTTGATCCGCTGGAAATGGATCGCTATTCAAACGTGCAACAAGTCTCACGTGCTTTGGCTGAATCAGTAAACGATTTACAAAGTCTGGAGACCTTACTGGAAAACCAGTTCCGTGAAACTGAATCCTTGCTGTTGCAGCAGTCCAGGGTTATGACCGACCTGCAAGACAATCTGATGCGGGTACGCATGATCCCGTTTGCCAAATACGCGCCACGTTACGCAAGGATCGTCAGACAGATTGCTAATGAGACCGGTAAAGAAGTCGAGCTCAATGTGGTTGGTGCCGATAGCGAGATCGATCGCCAGGTCATTGAAAGAATGCAAGCGCCACTGGAGCATATGATCCGGAATGCGGTTGTGCATGGAATTGAATCACCGGAAGGGCGAGAGAAGGCCGGTAAGGATCCGGAGGGCTCGATTGAATTACGTTTAAATCGTGAAGGCGCACAACTCTTAATGGAAATGGAAGACGATGGTGCCGGTCTGGATCTTGAAGCCATCCACGCAAAAGCCATCAGTCTGGGATTGCTGCACCCTGAGCAAGAAGCCAGTGATGCCGACCTTGCCAACCTGATCCTTAACTCCGGTTTCTCAACTGCCAAAACCGTGACCCAGAGCGCTGGTCGCGGTGTGGGCATGGACGTAGTAGCCAGCGAGATCAAGCAATTGGGTGGCTCCTTGCAAATCACCACTGAAGCCGGCAAAGGCACACGTTTCCTGATGCGTTTGCCCTACACCAGGGCGATTAATCATGCCCTGTTGGTACGCAGTGGCGAAGAAAACTACGCAATCCCAATTCATAAAATTGATGGCGTTGCCAAAATGTCATTCCGTGAACTGCAACAGTTACTCGACAGTAATAATCCGGTTTATGAATACGCCGGTCGCCAGTACGATGTGAAAACTCTGGCCCAGCTCGTTGGTGCTGCAAACGTTGCACTTGACCCGGATGAACAACAACACTCTGTGATTATGGTTACTGGTGGCGATCACCATGCCGCACTGGTCATTAACGAGTTGATCGGTAGTCGCGAGATGGTCATTAAACCGGTAGGTCCACAGATCGCGGCAATTAATGGAATTTCCGGCGCGACTATTCTGGGTGATGGACGCATCGTGATTATTCTTGACCTTGATGCCTTGCTGGGCGTTAAATTGCAAGACATCAAGATTACCGAGGCGATTGTTCCACAAGCAACCCAGCCACTTATTTTGGTGGTTGATGACTCGATCACGGTGCGTCGGGTTACCGAACGCTTGCTGGAACGTAATAAAATGGAAGTTCTAACCGCACGCGACGGTCTTGATGCACTGAATATTTTGCAAGAACATTTACCAGACCTTATTCTGATGGATATCGAAATGCCACGCATGGATGGATATGAACTGGCCGAACACGTGCGTAAAGATGAGCGTACCAAAAACATACCAATCATCATGATCACCTCACGCACCGGTGATAAACATCGCAATCGGGCTATGGAGATCGGGGTGGATGACTACCTGGGCAAGCCCTACCGTGAGGATCAGTTACTGGGTGCTCTTCAGCCACATTTGCAGGAGTTCAATGCCTGATCCATGACTAGCGCTAACGAAATTTACGCTTTACTTGTTCCTATTCAAAGGCAACGTTTGTTGTTACCGCGTACCGCAGTACGCGAAGTTGTGAGATATTCCAAACCCGAGCCGATCGAGAATGCGCCGGATTGGTTGCCGGGTACCATCAATTGGCAAAATAATAAAATACCAATGATCTCGTTTGAGGGCTTGTGTGGAAAAGAAATGCCCGAAGTCAATTCGCGCACCCGGGTAGCGATCATGACCGCTCTTGATAAAGAAATGCCGCATAACGCATACGCAATGTATGTAGAAGGTTTTCCACAACTTATCGGGATTCAGGAAAAAGATCTGGGGGTAGATGCTGAAGCAAAATTCCCGGATAATTGTCCGATTATTTCGCAATTGAAATTATTCAATGATCGACCACAGATTCCAAATCTTGAATACATTGAGAAAAAAATTCTGCAACAGTTGTAAGCCGCTCAATTGAAAAGTTAAGTCCTTTTCAAGCTAATTCAGATCTCCCCACAACATTTGTACAGCGGTCAGGGCAGCGGTAGTGGCAGTTTCTGCACGCAAGATCCGTGGCCCGAGCTTTATTGAAGTAAAACCCTGGTCTTTGGCTAACTGTACTTCATGCTCACTAAATCCACCTACCGGGCCTAATGCCAGGCAAATGTGCGAAGGGCTTTGTGAGTTTTTTATAGACGTTTGCAAGTCTGATAAAGGCCTGGATGCTTGCAGCGCAAAGATCATTTTTAAGTCGCAGTTCAATACAGTTGCTGCATTTAAAGCTGCCTGCCACGGCAACACAGGATTGATCCCGGGCACCATCAAGCGCCCGGATTGTTCAGTGGCATGACGCGCAATGCCTTGCCAATGCTTGATGCGTTTTTCCGATTTTCCGGCATCCAGTTTCACCACACAGTGTTGGGTTAGCACTGGTTGAATGGTTGACACGCCAAGCTCGGTGGCTTTTTGAATGGAATAGTCCATACGCTCACGTCGGGTCACCGCTTGTAGCAAGGTGATAGCCAGTGTTGACTCGTTATTATTTACGCGTTGTTGTTGTATCAGTACCTCAACGCTTTTCCCGGAAATGCTCTGGATAGTTGCCAAATACTCCGCCTCAGAATTAAACACCACACAATGGTCGCCGACTTTGGCTCGCATAACGCGCGCCAGGTGATGACTCGCATCCGCATCCAGTAGGACGGGTGAATTTGGAGTCAGTTTTCCGGAAAAATGCAGTCGAATCATGGTTTATACAAATAATCTAAACAAAGTTTGACACAAGAATTGGTTATCATAGTATGCAATGCAGAAATATCCAATTAATCTTACCTCCGGACTGGTCACCAGTGCCAGGCAGTTAGTCTCGCCATTTTGTGACGCACGTCCACAAGGAGAGCTACCTGAATTAATTGTAATACATGCCATTAGCTTGCCACCCGACACTTATGGTGGAGGTTTTGTCGATGACTTGTTTTGTGGTTGCCTGGATCCTCAGGCACATGCCTATTTTGCCGAGATCGCACATTTGCGCGTCTCCAGTCATTTATTCATCAACCGCGCAGGCGCAGTTACACAATATGTCCCTTTGCATTGTCGCGCCTGGCATGCCGGGGTTTCCAGATACCAGGGGCGTACAGGCTGTAATGATTTCAGTATCGGGATCGAGCTTGAAGGTTGTGACCGGGATACATTCACAAATGCACAATACACAAGTCTGAATGAGTTAATTTTGTCTTTATGTCATAGCTATACTTCATTATCATGGAAGCGAATTGCTGGTCACTCTGATATTGCACCGGGTCGAAAAACAGATCCCGGTCCGGGTTTTGACTGGAATCGATTGACCGCAAAACCTTACGCACAGGAAGCATTATGAATCTACTCGCTTTATTCATTGGTATATTTCTGGAATACACTGCTACGCGTCTTTTCCATTTACGCGCACCGCGTTTTGCCCAGCGGTTCATAGAGCCATGGTTCAAAGTGTTCGGAAAAAACAAACACCAGGATTACCTGATCCTGGTACTCATGTTGATCTTAAGTATTTTGCCGATTGCTTTGGTCGATTATTGGCTGCTTAGCGGTGAGCACGGATTATTACGCTTGATTTTTTCAGTGGTGGTGTTGTTTTTCTCTTTTGGTCCACATGACCTGGTGAGCGATGTTGAAGATTATCAAGATGCATTGGAGACCGTCGACGACTCAGCCGAGCAGGAATTACTTTTACTCGAAGCGGCCATGCCACTTACCGAGATCCGCCAACACAGTAAACTGGAAGCCTGTTCGCGTGTTGTTACCGAAGGTATTTTGGCGCAAGGTAATAAGCGGTTTTTTGCTGTGATCTTCTGGTTTTTGGTTCTCGGACCGGTTGGCGCTGCATTGTTTCGGGTAAGCAATTCCATTCGCCGTGAAAGTTACCGCTTCTCACAAACTGAAAGACCGGTTGCTGCCGCCGCAATGGCAATGAATAAAGTGTTTCGCCAATGGCAGGGAATTCTGGGTTGGGTCCCGGCACGTATGACTGCATTGTGCTACGTCCTGACCGGCGACTATCAAAACTCCATGCAAGCTTTTCGTAATATTCGTTACACCCCGAATGATGACCTGTATGCGCGTAATCAGCAGGTCATGATCCAGACCGGGACTGCGGCCTTGCAAACGCCGGATGCACTGAGCTTGTCAGATCCCGATGTGGCCAAAACCTGTACTGATGACGCGCTGCAACTGGTCATGCGCAGTCTTATGGTCTGGACCGGAATCATCGCCTTGCTGACCCTCGGGGGCGCTCTGCGTTGACCGCAAAAATTGCTTTACGTCTGCTTCAACTATGTCTTGTCTGCGCCTTGCTCGCTTGTGGCGAAAAACAGGTCAGTGAATCCCGTTTGCAACAGAGTTTGTTGAGTCCGGAGAACGCCTATCCACAACGCATCGTCACACTGTCGCCACATTTAACTGAACTGGTGTATTCACTCGGTCTGCAAAATAAGTTGCAGGCCACAGTTGAATACAGTGATTATCCTCAGGCGGCGCAATCCCTGCCGCGTATCGGCGATGCTTTTCGTCTGGATTGGGAAAAACTGCATGAGTATCAACCGGATCTGGTCATTGCCTGGCAAAACGGTAATCCACAACACATCATAGACGAATTGCAACGCAAGAATTATCCGGTTCTGGCCTTGGAGAACCCGTCTTTGTACGAACTTCCAGAACAGTTGATGACCTTATCCGAGCGTATTGGTGGTAAAGAAAAAGCTCAACAGCTAGGCATAAAATATCGACAAGGACTGGAACAATTACACCAGAAATATTCGAGTAAAAAAAACCTGAAAATTTTTTACCAGATCTCTCCCGACCCTTTATACACCGTGAATGGTACGCATGTGATCAGTGAAATGCTGAACCTGTGTGGTGCTCAAAATGTGTTTGCAAACCTGGGCAGTATAGCTGCTCCGGTTAGTGCCGAGGCCGTGTTGGCTGCAAATCCTGATGCCATACTGACTACGCATGAAATGCTGAATGCTGTACGTGAAAAGTGGCAAGCAGGTGGTTTGATCGAAGTAGAGAATATTATCAGTGTGTCAGCCGATGAAGTTGCACGCGCAAGTTTACGCATGCTGGATGGGAGTAAAAATATTTGCACTACACTGGATGTGTGGCGGGAAAAAAATTAATCCAGATTAGCTGTCTTTAGGTTGCTTACCGCGTTTCCACAACACTTCCGAGCCACTTTCTTGTCGGGCCAATACCCGGGCCATGACAAATAACAGATCCGATAGGCGGTTGAGATATTTTGCGCCTTCCGGATTCACCCGCTCGTTGTTCTCAGCGAGCGAGGTTTCCAGATTAATTAAAGTCCAGATTCGGCGTTCAGCGCGCCGACATACAGTTCTGGCCACATGGCAGCGCGCAGCGGCTTCGCCTCCGCCAGGCAGAATGAAATCTTTTAAGGCAGGCAGGTCCTGGTTAAATTCATCCAGAGTGTTTTCAAGACGTTGGGTGAACTCCGGTTTGATCAACACAAAACCCGGAATACACAATTCACCGCCCAGGTCGAACAAGTCGTGCTGGATCTCGGTTAAGGCATCACGCATTAGCGCATCAAGGTTTTTACTGGCCAGTAACAGCCCAATCAGGGAATTCAATTCATCCACTGTGCCATAAGCTTCTACTCGAACAGAGTCTTTACTCACACGTTCGCCATCGCCCAGTCCGGTGGTGCCGGCATCACCAGTGCGGGTGTAAATTTTACTTAATCGATTGCCCATGCTTGTTCCCGTGGTTGAAGCCAGGAATATTAATATTCCATGCGTAAGCTTAACTGATAATTGCGTTCAGCTTGTCGGTATCCGGCCGCCGTGGCGTATTCGGTGTCCAGCAGATTATCAATTTTTCCAAATAAGCTGAGATTGTCGTTAAGTTGCCAGGCAGCCGTCATGTTGGCCAGGACATAACCGCCACTGAGTACCGGTGCAAAGCTCACTGCATCGATGTCGGCACGCTCACTACTGGCAAGCAACTGCAGGCCAAAGTTAATCGCTGCGAAGTCTCGACGTACATGCGTGCTTAAAGTACGCCGCGCGCGGCGCAATAGCAGTGAGTCATCAAACGTATTTTTCGGGCTTTGCATTGTTGCAGTAGTGTCGAGGTTCCAGGCGCCCAAGTGAATTTTATGGGCAAGTTCGATCCCTTTGATCTCGGTTTCGGCGATATTGATATTCTGGAAAATAAAGTTGACCGGGTCAATGTTCACAGATTCGATCAAGTCATCAATTTTGGTTTGAAAGATTTCAAGCTTGAAACCGCCATAATGAGTTTGCCAATCCAGATGCGCGCTTATGCTGGTGGACTCCTCGGTCTTGAGGTCCGGATTGCCGCCAAAGCCATAACGGTCAGTAGCGTCCGGTGCGCGAAAGGCGCGTCCTGAGGTTAAACCGGTTTTTAAATTGCCAGTAATAGAGTAGCCAAGATCGATGTTCCAGCTCAATTGATCACCCGCGGTTTCATGGTCGGTGTAACGCATGGCTAGATTGCTTTGAATATCACCCAGTGGTGCATCAATACTGGCGTAAAGTGCTTTTGCTTCTGTAGGGTCGGAAAAGGCACTTCCAAACGACAAGGAGTCGGCGTCTTCGCGTTCAAAATAGGCGCCGGCAATAATTTCATAATTGTTCACCTGGATGGAGTTTTGCCAATCTACGCTTAGGCGTTCGGTTTCAACTCGGTCTTTTTGGGGTTCGGGGAAAAAGAAAAAATCCAGTTGATTCTGCTCGATCAGATCATTGGCCTGGGCAAGTGTTACTTGGCTTTGCCAGTTGTCACTCAAATTGGAGGTGACCGCCAGTGCGGTGACCGAATTTTGAAAGTCCTGGTCAAGTGGTGCGGTAACAAAATTCAGTGTATCGAATCCATAATATTTGGTGTTTCCACTGGCTTGCCAGTGTTTGAATTCAAGCTCCTGTGCATACACATGCAAACCCGCTTGTAGATTCAGGCTGAGATTATTATGCGCACTTTTTTCCGTCTGGTTGCGTAAGCTGGCAAAACCGTTGGTATCTTGCCAGGCCAGAGTAAAACTCGCAAACCGGCCTTCATCGCGGTAGGTTGAACTGGCCGAGACCTGTTTGTGTTCAAAACTGCCATAGCTCAGGCTGGTGTTAATACTGGACTGTTGGGCATTGCGCGTGATCACATTTATCACACCTCCGACTGCTTCTGATCCATACAGCGCCGAGCGCGGCCCTTTAACAATTTCGATCCGTTCGATAATATCCGGATTTATGTTTTGCAAGGCAGCACCACCAATGGTGCCTGGGTTCATTTCTACCCCATCAATTAGTACCAGTGTGTGATTGGATTCTGTGCCACGCATAAATACCGAGGTGGTTTGTCCGGGCCCGCCATTACGTCCAATTTCGATTCCAGCCACAAAACGTAAAATTTCGGCCAGATCATTGGCGCCTGAGTTTTTGATCTCTTCGCGGTTGATGACGGTTGTGGCAACCAGAACGTCTTGTTGAGATTTTTGGCTACGTGTAGCAGTGACCAGAATGTCATCTTCAACCTCGTCTGCGACCAAAGCAGTATTCAAGGAGAGAATAAAACCTATTAACAGAGCTGTCAGATGGCGCGCATGCGATGCATGTGGTGTTTGTGTAGACATGTATTTTCCATGGTTAACGAACTATTCGTAAATAGATCCGGAACAATGGAGGAGAGGCAGAAGTGATTACCCGGGCGAGTGATCAGTTACAGCCTGTAAACGCCACCCGCGTTCGGACTAATAAGGGTACAGGTCGGTCTCCGGACTTATGATCTCGACATGACATCGATAGCTTGCGCCTTCCCACGTGTTCGACGTAGTGACTGTTTACCGGGGTAAACGTGCAAGCCGCAATCAATTACCGTTGCGGGGGCAGTGCCGGAATTGACCCTAGGGAATTGTCCCATGGTCTCACCAGCTTCCCATGTTCGGGCGAAACCCGAAACACCTGAACCACGCATTCTAAGCCTGAAATGCTCGAGGTCAAGTGGAATCTGAATCAGTTGCGCAGCATGTGCGATAATGCGCGTCTTTAAAATCAAAAATCGCCTGGAAAATTACATGAATGCGCTGGAATCCCGACTAATTAAAGCCAAACAAGCGGCAACTGCGGCCGCCGAGGTTATACGTCACTATTACGACATCCAGCTAGCCGGAAAACTCGAAGTTGAACTAAAATCCGATGCCTCGCCAGTCACCCAGGCGGATATAGAGTCTGAAAAAGTCATCCGAAAAATTTTGTTAGATGCTTTCCCGCAAGATGGTTTTTACGGAGAAGAGACTGGCCAACAAGCCATGGATTCCGAGTTTTTGTGGTTGATTGACCCCATCGATGGAACCAAAAGTTTTGTGCGTGAATATCCTTTTTTCTCTACTCAGATCGCACTTATGCAGCGTTCAAGTAATGGGGACGAATTGGTTCTTGGGGTTTCCAGCGCACCACAATTTGAAGAAATTGCTTATGCCATTCAAGGTCAAGACGCAAAATTGAATGAAAATAAAATTCAGGTCAGCAAAATTGAGACTTTGGAAAAAGCGGCTTTATCCACTGGCAATCTCGGCAGCATTTCACAAAAGCCACAATGGAATAATCTCGGCAAGGTCATCAGTCGGGTTAGTCGAAATCGCGGTTATGGTGATTTTTATCATTACCACTTACTCGCCGCCGGGAAAATTGATGCCGTGATCGAATCGGATCTGAACATTCTGGATATCGCGGCGCTAAGCGTGATCGTGCGAGCTGCCGGTGGCAGGGTTACACAACTGGATGGTGCTCCGGTCGGACTGCAAACCACCCATCTGCTGGCAACCAATGGATTGTTGCACGAAGAGTTGTTACGAGAAATCAACTACGCTTGATCAAGCAAAGCAGTTTGTTTAAACGACTGCGAAATATTGTTGTTTTCCATCGGAGAGTTTGCGAAACCCGGTTTTGTACACATTCTGCAAGGCTTCCAGACTGAGCATCTCGTCCACCTTGCCAAAACACCATTGCGCGTCGTCCATTAAATACAGTATGTGGGTTGCGATGTGTGCAGCGTGATTCACATCGTGCAAAGCGACCACCTGGGTTTTGTTCTTTAGTTTGAGATCCAGAATAAGTTCAATGGTTTGTTTTTGATGTGCCGGATCGAGATGATTGGTAGGCTCATCCCATAAAATAATATCGGGATCCTGGGTCAGAATACGCGCAATGGCCAGGCGTTTGCGTTCGCCGCCCGACAGGGTTTGTACGTCTTGCTCGGCCTGCAGTTGTAATTCCACTTGTTGCAAAGCACTTGTCGTGAGTTCCTTGTCGGATGCGCTTTCCCAATCTAATAATCCGAGGTATGGGTGTCGACCGGATAATGCGTGTGCGAACACACTCATTGGAAAAGGATCTTCGTGTGCCTGGGTTACCAACCCCAGCAGTTGCGCGATATGCTTACGTGAATAAAGTCCAAGCTCCTTTTGGTTAAGCCGGATTGATCCCTGAGTAGTCTTTTCAAGACCAGCCAGAGTATGTAACAGGCGGGTTTTACCGCTGCCATTTTGACCCAATAAACACACCACCTGGCCAGGCTCGAATATTGCCGTGAAATTTTCCAATAAGGTTTTTTGCCGTCCTTGTGCGCCAACAACAATGTCCAGATTGTGACAAGCCAAATGAGCCATGCAGTCTTTCACCTATTACAGTTCGCCGAAAATCAAAATAAAAGAAGTCGAACATAAAAAAAGCCCGAGTGTCTCGGGCTTTCAGTGTAACGTGTTTTCCAATATTAGTGCAGTTGTCGGTTACGCGAACGACGTCGTTGTGGTCGACTTTGTTCGCGATCCGAAGCGCGTGGTGTGGACTGCGCCGGAGGCGTACTTTGTGGTCGTTGTTGGCGAGGCGGCGGTGCCGACCTGGCCGGGCGTGTACGCTGACCATCAGCTCTGCGTGCGCCACGCGCCATTTCTGCATTACTGCGACGGCGGGCGTGCTCAGCACCGACTACATCTGCACGAGCACCTGTTGTGTTTTCTGCATTGCTTCGCGCTCCGCGGGCTTGACTGTTATCACGGCGGTCCGGACGTATTGTGTCATCCTGGCGATGACGCAAGCGGCGCGGATTGCTCACTGGCGCAGGACCTTGTTCGTGCCTTTGCCGGCGGCTCTCATTGTCGGAACTTCGGTCTTGCTGGCCGTCACGCTCACGGGCACGGCGACGCGCACGATCATTTTCGCGACTTGGTACTACTCCGTCTAAACCGCGTTGTGATAAACCTTCTCGACGGGGATTGTGGCGGCTATCGCGTCTGTCATTTCGATCCGCCGCACCGCGGGCACGACGATCGCTAGAGGATATGGCTCCGGTATCGGGTTCGATCAGACGATCACGGTGACGATAGCGCACCTGATTATGATGCCGACTATGGTCATGTGAACGATAGTGGGTGTGTGAAAAATAACTGCGATGCAAGGGGCAGTAGTAGCCGTAACCGCGACGATATGCACCGTATGCGCCATAACGTCCACTACCATAGCGATAGTAATAGCCGTAGAAAGGATCGTAGTAATAGCCCACAAAGCGGCTGTAATGCGGGTCGTAATAGGCGTCGTAATACGGGTCGTAATTCGAGCTGTAATAAGGGTCACGATAAGTATCGTAATGTGAATCGTAGTAAGGGTCGTGGCTGCCTGTGCCTTTGTAAACACTTCCGTATACCGCACCGCCACTCGAGCGATAAGCGCCATCTTCATAAGGATCAGTGGCACAAGCGCCCAAGCCTAAACTCAA
>JABDMI010000037.1 GCA_013001575.1 Gammaproteobacteria bacterium | reverse complement strand
GCCATAATCGGTGGCATGATCTATATGAATAAACGCTCTAAAAAATTCCGTCATCAAAAAGATAAGGTTCTATTAAAACTTCCAATCATTGGTAATATTGTTGAAAAAGCCTCAATTGCACGCTTTGCCAGAACTCTGGCCACCATGTTCTCGGCCGGTGTGCCTTTAGTTGAAGCTTTAGAATCCGTTGCCGGTGCCACCGGTAATATTGTGTACGAAGAGGCCACCTTGAATATCAAAGACGATGTCTCCACAGGACAACGAATGCAAGTGTCCATGGAAACCACGGACCTGTTCCCGAACATGGTGGTGCAAATGATCGGGATTGGTGAAGAAGCAGGTTCACTGGATGTGATGTCGGCCAAAGTTGCTGATTATTACGAAGAAGAAGTCGATAACGCCGTTGATAATATGAGTACCCTGATGGAGCCAATCATTATGGGCTTCCTGGCTATTGTGGTGGGTGGACTCGTCATCGCCATGTACTTGCCAATTTTCAAAATGGGTTCTGTTATCTAAAAAAAGAAAACAACATATGACAGTTTTTGATCTCTTTATTCAGAACACGGCACTGTTAATCAGTGCCGTTTTTTTATTAGGCCTCGCAGTTGGCAGCTTTTTAAACGTTGTCATTCACCGCACGCCGCTAATGATGAAACGCGATTGGCGCATGCAAGCAATAGAGATTCTGGACATTGGTTCACAATTTCTGGATGAAGAAACCAGCACATACAATTTAGTCAAACCCGATTCTCATTGCCCGAAGTGTGATCACAAGATCCGCTGGTATGAGAATTTGCCGGTAATCAGCTATCTCGTTTTAAAAGGCAAATGTTCGTCGTGTAAAAACCCAATCTCATTGCGTTATCCATTGGTTGAACTACTCACCGGCATTGTCTCGGGATTTATCGCCTGGCATTTTGGTGCTACCACACAATTGTTACCGGCCTTGATCCTAAGCTGGGGAATAATTGCCATGGTCGGCATTGATTTTGATCACCAGCTTTTACCTGACTCATTAACTTTGCCGCTACTGTGGCTGGGCTTGCTTGTAAACACGCAGTCTCTTTTTGTAGGCCCGGTTAGTGCAATCACTGGTGCCGCAGCCGGGTATTTCTCTTTGTGGTCGATCTACTGGGTCTTCAAACTGGTAACCGGTAAAGAAGGCATGGGTTATGGTGATTTCAAAATGCTTGCCATGGTTGGTGCATGGTTAGGCTGGCAAGTGTTACCAGTCACTTTGTTACTTTCTGCTGTAGTTGGTCTAGCAGTCATGTTGCCACAAATGCTATTCCTGGGCCGAGAGAAAAGCAAAGCCTTTGCCTTTGGCCCGTTTATAGGAATTGCCGGCTGGATCATGCTGGTCTGGGGTAATGAAATCCTCACTTACTTGCGATACCTTTGATTCCAGGTGAAAAATTGATATGTTGGTTGGACTAACCGGAGGAATCGCGAGTGGGAAATCTTCACTCGCTGATGCATTTTCCAAATTGGGCATCGAAGTGATTTCAGCGGATGCAGTTGCCAGTGAGTTAATGCGGCCAAATTCATCGTTATTAGTGGACCTGCAAACCCACTTTGACGAAAGCTTGATTAATCCTGATGGTTCATTAGATCGAAACAAGTTACGTCAAATCATTTTCGATCAACCAAAAAAACGCAAATTACTTGACTCCATCACCCATCCAGCCATCGGGGCACGCATCTTCCAATTAGCTGAACTCGCTGAATCGGCTTATGTAATTCTTGAAATTCCCTTATTGATCGAAAGTGGTATGCATAATCAAGTAGACAGGGTTTTGGTCATTCATGCGGATGAAGACACCCAAATTGACCGCATAATTAAGCGGGACCATTGCAGTCGCGAACAAGCACTACAGATCATTCACTCCCAAGCTAAATCATCCGAGCGACTGAAATTTGCTGATGACATTGTGAATAACAACGCTGGCCTGCAGCAATTACGCAATAAAGCCCGATTTTTGCATCACAAATATCTCCAGATGGCTAATAATGCTGACAGTTTTGGTAAATTTAGCGCATCCGGACTCGAGTTGATCTAGTGAATTTGCACTCTTGGCTTGAGTACGGCAAAATTGTGCGATGAGTGATTCATTGTTCGATTCAGCGCCCCAATCTGATGAGGTCTATTATCAGTATTACGAACAACCGCTCACAGAACGATTGCGTACGTTCTTGCGTCTTGATTTTTTATTCCAACAGGCCGACTATTTTCTGCATCGACCGTCAAAAATGGACAGTCGCATTGCCATCACCACCTTAATTGACTTGCTCAATGTATTGACCCGCGGCGACATTCGCAGTGACACACTGAAAGAACTGGATAAGTTCAGTCGCACCTTACAAAACTACCTGACCTACCCAGGCATCGATTCGGATGAATTAAAGCATCAACTTACCGATATTGCCCAAACTCGACTACAGCTTGAGGCTCTTGGAATGAGTCTTGGCAGTGAACTTCGCGAGCACGAATTTCTGAACAGCATCAAACACCGTTCGGCTATTCCCGGTGGTGCGTGTAATTTTGAT
>JABDMI010000036.1 GCA_013001575.1 Gammaproteobacteria bacterium | reverse complement strand
GCGAGTAAGCCAAAAAAGCGTGGGAAATTGATCAGCGCCGGAACCGGGGCGACTTCCCAACCGGTTTTCTCACGCAAAACTTTTGAGACTTCTTCGCATTGTGGCACCCGGTCTTCGGGAAAATCCAGAAGTTCCAAAGCATCCATATAAGCTTGCGAGGCCTCACCGGGTAAAGCCGCCTTTTGACGCGTGATCAAAGTATTCCAAATAGCATTCTCATCATCGGTGTAATGGATGATGCCATCGGCGTCCGGGATCTTGGCGGTGTATTTGGTGGATTTGCTCATAGTTACAATTGTAACAAAATTTCACACCTAATCGAATTGCGATTTTTGCTTTTACTGAAATATTAATTCAGAATTAAATTATATGTTTTAATTAATATTATTTTGAGTTTAATGGAATGGAAGAAAATATGAGATTTATTTTATTGTTAATTTGGTGTATTTCTTCAAATGTTGTCTATGCAGGCGCTACTGCTTGGTTGCCAATGGAAGTTCAATACGGTCATGTAATAGTTGATATAAAAGTTGGTGGAGTAGAGGCAAAAGCCATGCTTGATACCGGGGCAGAATCAAATGCAATTAGTAAAGCTTTTTTAAATGCTCATAATATTGAACACAGAAAAGGCAGAGAGTTTATCTTGGAGGGGGTTTATGGAAAGAGCCGTGAACGCCTTATTAATAAACTGAAAATTGATTTTCAGGGATCCGAATTTACGATGGATGGCACTATGCCATTCAGAGGCGGTGGAAATTTTTCTATGATTCTTGGTATGCCTTTTTTTAACTCGTTTGTTGTTCAAATCGATTACCCAAATGAAAAATATAGACTCATAACTCACAATAGTATGAAATTGAATGGATCTGAAAATTTAAAATTAAACCGTAATAGAAGAAAATCACGATTGACAGCACCAGTTTTGGTTAACAGTACTCACAAGGTTGATCTGTTGTTTGACACGGGAAATTCAGGTGGGATTCTTCTTTATAGACCATTGGCAGAATCAAAAGGATGGTTAGAAAAGTATGCTATTACTAAAACCAAGAGTTCAGGGATTGTAACTAGTGGTGTGGATACAGATATATTAGTATTCCCAACAGTTGAGTTTGGCCCATTTACACTAGACGATGTTATGGCTAGTGTACCAAGTAAAGGAAATTCGAAAAACCTTAGGCCTTCCGATCAGGACATACGTTATAAAGGAATTTTAGGCTATGACATGCTTAAACATTTTTTAGTTACATTGGATGCACATAATGGTCTTGCGCATTTAATGCCTAGTGCGGTAGGTGAGGAATGACTTAAGAAAACTTTTCTTCCACATACTTCTCCACCAACTCCTGAAATTCCTCGGCAATATTCTCACCCTTCAAAGTCACGTCCTTTTTCCCATCCACAAATACCGGGGCGACGGGTTTTTCGCCGGTTCCTGGTAGGGAGATACCGATGTTGGCGTGTTTGCTTTCGCCGGGGCCATTGACCACACAGCCCATCACTGCGACCTGCATTTCTTCCACGCCTTTGTATTGGGTTCGCCATTTGGGCATGGACTTGCGTAAGTATTGTTCGATGTCTTGGGCGAGTTCCTGGAAGTAGGTGCTGGTGGTGCGACCACAACCGGGGCAGGCGATCACCGCCGGGGTAAAGGCGCGTAGTCCCATGGACTGTAAAATTTCCTGAGCCACCTGAACTTCTCGTGTGCGATCACCACCCGGTTCCGGGGTGAGTGAGATTCGGATGGTGTCGCCAATGCCTTCTTGCAACAATACACCCAAGGCCGCGGTGGAGGCCACAACGCCTTTGCTGCCCATGCCGGCTTCGGTGAGTCCCAAATGCAAAGGGTAGTCACATTCTTCGGATAACCTTCGGTACACCGTGATCAGGTCTTGCACGCCACTCATTTTGCAGGAAATGATAATGCGATCTTTGCCCAGACCGATCTCTTCGGCTTTTTTGGCACTGTCCAAAGCGGAATACACCAAAGCATCGAACATGATCTCTTTGGCCGATTTGGGTTCGGCGCGTTCATGGTTCTCGTTCATTAAACGTGTGACCAGGTCTTGATCCATGCTGCCCCAGTTCACCCCGATACGGATAGGTTTGTTGTATTTAATCGCAGTTTCGATCATCGCAGCAAATTGCGGGTCACGTTTTTTACCCCGCCCGACATTCCCGGGATTGATGCGATACTTCGCCAGGGCTTGAGCACACTCGGGCACTTCTGCCAACAACTTGTGACCATTAAAATGAAAATCTCCAATGAGTGGCGTGGTGTAGCCTTGTGCGTCTAGAGCCGCCCGGATCTTGGGAACGGCTTGAGCGGCTTCCAGTTTGTCTACGGTGATTCGCACCAACTCGGAACCGGCGTCGGCCAATTGCATGACCTGTTCAACCGTTTTTTCCACATCGGCGGTGTCGGTGTTGGTCATCGACTGCACCACAATAGGGTTGTCGCCACCCAAACGAATGCCGTTAATGTTCACACAATGAGTTTGTTTACGTTGTTGCATAATTATTGCTTATTCCGATTCAATTTTTTCGACTCAAGTGTTCCGGCTTATTTATTCGCCAGCCACGCATCGATGGTGTTTTCCAGAATGTTTAACGGGATGGCACCTTGCGACAACACCAGGTCGTGAAATTCACGGACATCAAAATCCTCACCCAATTGTTTTTCGGCACGTGCACGTAATTCTTTAATTTTTAGTTCGCCGATCTTGTAAGCCAGGGCTTGTCCCGGCCAGGCAATGTAGCGGTCAATCTCGTTGACAATATCGTGTTCGGTTTTGGCGGCATTGGCTTTAAAAAAGTCGATGGCTTGCTGACGCGTCCACTGCTTGGCGTGCATGCCGGTGTCCACCACCAGTCTGACCGCGCGCCACATCTCATAGGTGAGTTGGCCAAATTTGGAATACGGGTCTTTGTATAAACCCAGATCGCCCCCCAGACTTTCCGAATACAATCCCCAGCCTTCCACAAAGGCGGTAAAGCCGCCGAGCTTTCGAAAGTTTGGCAGGTCACCCAGTTCCATGGCCAAAGCGATCTGCAAATGATGGCCGGGCATGGCTTCGTGTACGCTCAAGACCTCGATTTCGTATTTGGGGCGGGTTTCCGGTTTGTACAAATTCACATAATAAAAACCCGCGCGACTGCCGTCGGCGGCCGGGCGAGAATAGTACGCCGTGGTGGTGTCCGGGGCGATGCTGTCCGGAATCTTTTTGATCCCGTAAGGCATACGCGGCAATTTTCCGAACAATTTGACCAGTTCCGGATCGATGCGTTTGCTGGTGGCAAGGTAGGCGGTCTCGAGTTCTTCCGGCGTCGCGTAGTAGAACTGTTTGTCGGTACGCAAAAAGGTCAGGAAATCGTTAAAACTGCCGTCAAACTCCAGATCGTCAATAATCTTTTGCATCTCGCTGCGTATGCGTTTGACCTCGCTCAGACCGATCTGGTGAATCTCGTCATAGCTCAATTCGGTGGTGGTAAAGCGTTTCACGCGTTGTTGGTAAAAGGCTTGTCCATCGGGTGAATCCCACACCCCGACCGTGTCACGACAGGCTGGCAGGTATTCGTTGTTGATGAAGGCATGGAATTTTTTATAGGCTGGGATGACGCCAGCTTGAATGTTTGCGGCGGCCCGCGACTGTAATGATTTCCATTCTGAAGGTTTAATGAAATCCGGTTTGTTCTTGAAGGGTTTGTAAAACCCGCTTTCCTCGGGGCTGTCCACCAATTGCAATTGGATCTGGTCGGGAATTCTTTGCATGATGACTTTAGGCGGCAAGATATTTTTAGTTTGGCCCGCTTTCATCAAGTCGATGGTTTGTTGCATGTAGTTTGGAAAGGATTCGAGCCGCGCGATCCAGTCGAGATAATCTTTTTTGTTACTGAAGCGCAAGCTGTCGAGCATGGTGTCTTGGGTTTGAATACCGCCGCGTTGATTGAGGGGGATCAGATAGCGTTCAAAGCGACTCTCTTTCAGACGATCCACATAACCTTGTTTGAACAAGTCGTAATTCAAACGATTTGCTGCACTGAGTTGTTCGCGTTTGATGTTAGCGAGCTGGTCGAGTGTGGCTTGATCCTTGGCGCGATTTTGCGCCAGGTTTTCCAGACTGAGATCGGGCCAGCGATGGTTGTAACGTTTGTCTCCCAACATGCTGGCGCCCACCGGATTATTGGCCAGGTCGCGTTGCCATTCGGCATCAAACAGGGCCTCCAGCATTTGATCTGCACTGCCAGTGGTTTTGCCGGTTTGCGATGCGGTACTTTCCAGGGCTTGTGCTTTTGCGGAGTTTGCACTCACAGCGCAGCCGGTGAGGCTGAAAATCAGTCCAATAATCACGCACAGGCGCAGGCTTTGAGGGAGGCTAAATCTGCTTTGTTTCATAATAATCAACTTTAAGTAAACTGCGAAAACAAGATCATCTTACTGCCGACCAATACTGCGAGCTGGTTTGGCGAGAAATGAGGGGAGATTGTACCGATATTTTCAGGTCTTGACCCACTAGTCTGGCGTGGAGTCGTATGACAAATTCGGCTATCATCCTTGCTCGATCTTAGACATGGCAAGAGAGAAACTCCCGAATTTGGCGAAAGCGGTCAACGGGGGTTCACCGAAGGCGCAATCCACCCGGAAACGCTCAGGTACATCGAATTTCGATCAGGGATTGTCATGTTGATCGACTCTGGAGAGCGATGGTGCACATGGAGTTTCATTTATGGCATCAATCCACCGAAGGGGTAAGGGTTTTGTTCATTGCAGTTAGTAATTGTAAAGACTTGATCTGATCTCTCAGGTTACCGGACAGAGGGGTGGCAGATGCGTTCTTGTCCATTGACGAGAATTTGCCTGCCACCCTTTTTTATTTGTGAAATTTAATGGGTCCCCGCCTGCGCGGGGATGACAAACCGGTAATTTAATATCGTCTTTCCTGCGAAGGCAGGAAACCATGTTTTTAATAATGAGACCAGTACTATGGGTTTAAAAACACCTTTATACGACGTACATGTGGCGGCCGATGCCAAGATCGTGGATTTTGGCGGATGGGATATGCCTTTGCATTACGGTTCGCAAATGGACGAGCATCACTTTGTGCGTCAACACGCAGGAATGTTTGATGTCTCACACATGACGGTGGTGGATCTGCACGGCGAACGCACAAAAGAATTTTTACAGTATTTACTCGCCAATGATGTGGCCAAGCTCAAGACCAAGGGCAAGGCGCTGTACAGTTGTATGTTGAATGAAGCCGGTGGCGTGATCGATGACTTGATCTGTTATTACCTGCAAGACGATTTTTATCGTTTGGTGGTTAACGCCTCCACGCGCGACAAAGACATTGCCTGGATCAGCAAACAGGCACAGGATTTTGAAGTGCTTTTGATCGAGCGTGACGAAGCCGCGATGATCGCCGTACAAGGACCGCAGTCGCGGGCACTTGCGGTGGATTGTTTGACGAAGTTATTCGACCTTGATAAAGAAAAAATTCTTGCCATGTCGCCATTCAATGGCCTGGACGAGGATGAATTATTCATTGCGCGAACGGGTTACACCGGGGAAGACGGATTTGAGATCGTTCTGGATCCGGACAAAGCCATCGAATTGTGGAATCTGTTAGTTGACGCGGATGTGCACCCTTGCGGACTGGGCGCGCGCGATACCTTGCGGCTGGAAGCGGGCATGAATTTGTACGGCAATGACATGACCGAAGCCACTTCGCCATTGATCTCTGCCTTGAGCTGGACTATTGCTTTTGAGCCTGAAACACGCGATTTTATTGGCCGTGCCCCCCTGGTGAAACAAAAGGCCGAAGGCATCAATGAAAAACTGGTGGGACTATTGCTTGAAGGCCGCGGTGTGATGCGCTCGCATCAACGCGTAGTGACCGAATTTGGCGATGGTGAAATTACCTCGGGCGGATTCTCGCCCACCTTGCAACGCTCGATCGCCTACGCCCGCATTCCCAAACCAGCCAAAGGCGTTTGCCAGGTGGAGATCCGTAACAAACTTATTGATGCCAAGATCGGCAAATTGAGTTTTGTGCGCCATGGCAAACCTGTGATTGACATTTAATCGATATTTAAATCAATTTTCTCTGGAGAAAACAATGAGTACAGTTCTTGAAAATTACAAATACACCAAAACTCATGAGTGGGTCAAAGTCGAAGACGACGGCAGTGTCTTGGTCGGTATCACCGATCACGCCCAGGATGCACTGGGCGAACTGGTGTTTGTCGAGATCCCGGACCAGGGAATCAACGTAGTCGCGGGTGATGCCGTGGCGGTGGTCGAGTCGGTTAAGTCGGCTTCGGATATCTATTCACCGGTCTCCGGCGAGATCATCGCCTCGAATGAAGAGCTGGAAGCTACCCCAGAACTTGTAAATGAAGACGCCTTTGAACGTGGCTGGATCTTCCGTTTGCAACCCACCGACATGGGCGAAGTGGAAGAATTACTCGACGCGAGTGCCTACCAGGCTCAACTGGATGACGAAGATCACTAGAACTTGCGACATCAAATACCTTTGCGTTATCACCATCACAAATAATTATTAAACACAAGATCAATCACTATGCCGTTTATTCCTCATACCGAAACCGATATTCAGGAAATGCTCGAGACCATTGGAGCGCCGGATATCAATACCTTGTTTGACGAGATCCCCGACGAGTTGCGTATCAAGTCATTAAAAGTGCCCACCGGCATGAACGAAATGGAAGTCACGCGTTTAATGCACGATCGCGCCAAACTGGATGGCGAAGTGCTGAACTTTATTGGCGCCGGAGCCTATGAGCACCACATTCCTGCTGCGGTCTGGCAGATTACTACCCGGGGTGAGTTTTACAGTGCCTACACCCCGTATCAGGCCGAAGCCAGTCAGGGCACGTTGCAACTCATTTATGAATACCAGACCATGATGACGGCACTGACCGGTATGGATATTTCCAATGCCTCGATGTACGACGGTGCCTCGGCGCTTGCCGAAGCCTGTTTGATGTCGGTGCGCGCGCAACGACGCAACAAAAGTAAACGTATTCTATTGCCGCAAACGGTGCATCCGTTTTATCGCGAAGTGGTCAAGAACATTGCCGGCACCCAAGATCTGGAATTTGTGGATATTCCTTTCGACCCGCAAAGCGGCAAGATCGATCTTGATGCGGTCAAGGCCGAGATCGAAAAGGGCATTGTCTCGCTGGTGATCCCACAACCCAATTTCTTTGGGGTGCTTGAACCGGTGGATGAGTTGGTGGATATGGCGCATGCTGCCAATGCTTTGGCCATTGCTGTGGTTAATCCGATCTCACTGGCCTTGCTCAAAGCGCCGGGCGAGTGGGGCAATGCGGAAGAGAATCGCGGTGCCGATATTGTGTGTGGAGAAGGCCAGCCACTGGGAGTGCCAGTGTCTTCGGGTGGCCCATACTTTGGCTTCATGTGCTGCAAACAGGCCCATGTGCGTCAAATGCCGGGGCGCATTGTCGGGCGTACCGTTGATCTGGACGGCAAACAGGGTTTTGCCCTAACGTTGCAGGCGCGTGAACAACACATTCGTCGCTCCAAAGCGACCTCGAACATTTGCACCAACCAGGGTTTGATGGTGACCGCCGCGACCATATACATGTCTTTGCTGGGGTCGGAAGGACTGGAGCGGGTTGCGGCAAGTTCGTATAACAATACCCAAAAGTTGGTTAAAAAACTGACCGCCATTGACGGGGTCGAACCCGTATTCAGTGGCGAGTTTTTTCACGAAGCGGTGGTACAACTGCCACGCGGTGCAACCAAGGTTCTGGAAGATCTTTCTCATCAGGATATTGCTGGCGGTGTGGCATTGGGAGACTTTTATCCCGAATTAAAAGACTGCATTGTGGTCTGTGCCACCGAAACCAAAACCGAAGAAGACCTGGATGTATTCGCCCTCGAGCTTAAAACCATCCTGTCGCACTAGAAATTAAATGTATTTCAATAATTTTAGAAATTTAATGGAGAAAATAGCATGACTACAGTAAATCTTGGCGGCAATGCCGTTTCAGTAAATGGTGAGCTCCCTAAAGTCGGACAAAGCGCACCGGATTTCAAATTAACCAATGGCGATTTGGCTGATGTGAGTCTGGGTGATTTTTCAGGCAAGAAAAAACTCTTGAGTATTTTTCCAAGTGTCGATACCGCAACCTGTGCCTTGTCGACTAAAAAATTCAATGACTACGCCAAACAGCACGCCGACACCGTGATGTTAATGATCTCGGCCGATCTGCCTTTTGCGCAAGGTCGTTTTTGTGGCGACGAAGGGCTTGAAAATGTGCACACTTTGTCAATGATGCGCGACAAGAATTTCGCCAAAGACTACGGCGTATTGTTGCAAGACGGTCCGCTGGCCGGTGTGACGGCGCGTGCGATTGTTGTGCTTGATGGTGACAATAAAGTGTTGCACACAGAATTGGTCGGCGAGATCGGTGATGAGCCGGATTATGAATCGGCTTTGGCTGCTTTAGCTAAATAATAATTCGCCACCTAACATACCTTTTAATTCATACTTTCAAAACCGGATAATACCAATGTTGATTTTTGAACATTCTCACACGGGTCGCTTTGCAAACGCACAGGCGCCACACGCACTGGCCGACACCAATATTCCCGAGCATCTGCAACGCCGCAGTCGTGCCAACTTGCCGGAAGTGTCGGAAATGCAGGCGGTCAGACATTACACGCGTTTGTCGCAAAAGAATTTCTCCATCGATACGCATTTTTATCCACTTGGTTCGTGCACAATGAAGTACAACCCGCGGGCTTGTAACTCCTTGGCTATGTTGCCGGAATTTATACAGCGTCATCCCCTGGCGCCGGTTTCGCATGGTCAGGGTTTTATGCAATGTATGTATGAATTACAGGACATGCTCGAGGAAGTGACGGGTATGGCGGCCGTAACCTTGTCGCCCATGGCCGGTGCCCAGGGCGAGTTTGCCGGTGTTGCCATGATCATGGCCTATCACAAGGCCAATAATGACCTGGAACGTAATCAGATCATTGTTCCGGACGCGGCACATGGCACCAATCCGGCCACCGCGATCATGTGTGGCTGCGAAGTCATCGAGATTCCAACCAAAAAAGACGGCGATGTGGATATCGAAGCCCTTAAGGCGGTACTTGGTCCGAAAACGGCCGGCATTATGCTGACCAATCCGTCCACTCTGGGTGTGTTCGAACGTCGCATTAAAGAGATCGCCGGACTGGTGCACGACGCCGGTGGCTTGTTGTATTACGACGGCGCCAACCTCAACGCCATTCTTGGTCAGGTTCGTCCCGGTGACATGGGCTTTGATGTGATCCATATGAATTTACACAAAACTTTCTCCACCCCGCACGGCGGTGGAGGCCCGGGTGCCGGTGCGGTCGGGGTGAGCAAGCGCTTGAAACCGTTCATGCCTATTCCCTTTGTGTTAAAAGGCTCGGAGCAATCCGAACGCACGTATACCTGGGCAACCGAAAAAGAAATGCCACAAAGCATCGGACGTTTATCGGCCTTTATGGGCAATGCCGGAGTGTTGTTGCGCGCTTATGTTTACGCACGTATGCTCGGAAAGGAGGGCATGCAACGGGTGGCCGAATTTGCTACTTTGAATGCCAACTACCTGATGAAACGTTTGGCCGATGGCGGATTCGATCTGGCTTTCCCGGAGCGCCGCGCCAGTCATGAGTTTATTGTTACCCTGAAAAAACAGGCCAAAGAACTCAAGGTCAATGCCATGGATTTTGCCAAAGCCCTGCTCGATGAAGGCTACCACGCACCCACTACCTACTTTCCATTGCTGGTACCGGAATGTTTACTGATCGAACCGACCGAAACCGAAGCCAAAGAAGATCTGGATGGATTTATTGATGCCATGATCAAAATCTTGCACGATTCCGAAACCGACGCAGCCAAGGTTAAAGGCGCTCCCTACACCACCCCGGTAAGACGACTGGATGATGTGCGTGCTGCTAAGCAATTGGACGTGCGTTATCAACCGGATGCCGCTTAGCGAAAAGGGTCTATGCATTTCACGCTTGATAAAGCACTGGAGCGGTTGTCGACGTCATCCACCTGGGCATTTTTTTATGGACCCGATGGTGGCGAATAAAAATAAGTACATCGGGAATTATAAGCATGGCTAACCAGAAAGCGACCGGTCTAAAACGTATCCTCAATGCGTTTAAATATTCCTGGCAGGGACTGGTTGCCGCGTATCAGAATGAACAAGCCTTTCGACAAGAATTGGTCAAAGTGGCACTCGGAATTCCGCTCGCATTATGGTGGGGCGATAACGGGCTTGAGTACGCACTACTGATCAGTACCCTGATCATAATATTGATCGCCGAACTGGTTAACAGTGCCCTGGAAGCGGTGGTCGATCGTTTTGGTGGCGAAATACACCAATTATCCGGACGTGCCAAAGACATGGGGTCGGCGGTGGTCTTGCTTGCCTTTGTGAATCATATAGTGGTCTGGACCTGTGTATTGTATGATGACTTTCTGGCCTTTTTGGCCACCCTGTAAATTGGCATTTAAGAAATAATTTAATTCCCGAGTTTTTCAACCAGATAGATACAAAAGGAAATCGCTATGTCCGCGTTGATCTGTGGCTCTTTTGCTTACGATAACATTATGGTTTTTCCCGGCCATTTCAAAGATCATATTCTGCCCGACAGCATTCATATGTTGAATGTGTCATTCATGGTTCCGCAAATGCGTAAGGAATTTGGTGGTTGTGCCGGAAACATTGCCTACAATCTGAAATTACTCGGTGGCGAAGGCAAGCCCATGGGCACGGTTGGCAGCGACTTTGCTCCCTACGCCGACTGGATGGACTCCAATGGCATAGCGCGTGATTATTTACAGGAAATTTCGGGGCAATACACCGCACAGGCGTACATCACGACCGATCTTGACGATAATCAGATCACCGCTTTTCACCCCGGGGCCATGGGCGAGTCGCATTTGAACGCGGTACCAAGCGATGCCGGTTTCAAGATCGGGATCATATCCCCCGATGGCAAACAGGGCATGCAAGAACACGCCGAACAATTTGCTGACGCCGGGATCCCGTTTTTGTTTGATCCGGGCCAGGGCTTACCCATGTTCAATGGTGAAGAGCTGAATCGTTTTATCGAATTGGCCGATTACATTGTGGTTAATGATTACGAAGCCAAAATGATGCAGGATAAAACCGGTATGTCACCAATGGAAATGGCCGACCGCGCCAAAGCCATGATCATTACCCGCGGTGCTGAAGGGTCTATTATCTTTACGCCCGATACCCGGCGTACCGATATCCCGGCGGTCACCCCGATTGATGTGATCGATCCCACCGGTTGCGGTGACGCTTACCGGGCCGGACTCTTGTACGCTTTGATGCAAGGCATGGATCTTGAAACCGCCGGTTGCGTTGCCTCTTTACTCGGCTCGATAAAAATTTCTCACGCGGGCACTCAAAATCACAGTTTTAGTCAGCAAGAATTCTCACAACAATTTGAACGTTCTTTTGGCCGAAGTCTCTAAACTGCATTATTAATAAAAATAAGTTTTTACATGAATAAATTTTCTGTTTTCTCGCGCCTGTGTGTATTGTGTGTGTGGCTGTTTGTCGTCAATTTCAGCTTCGCAGACGTCACCCCGCTCAACACCAGCGCCCAGTGGCAAAAAACCCTGGACCACATCAGTAATGGCGTGATCTCGATCCGGGTGGATGGCACCCGTGCTTTTGACACCGACTGGAACCAGTCCACTCAGGCAACCGGATTTATTGTGGATAAACAACGCGGCATCATTTTGACCAACCGGCATGTGGTTATGGGTGGGCCGGCGATCGCCGAAGGTGTGTTTTTAAATCATGAGGAGATCGAACTCAAACCCATCTATCGGGACCCTGTGCATGACTTTGGTTTTTTTCAGTACAACCCCGAACAACTTAAATTTATTGAGCCGGTGGAACTGCCTTTAAAGCCCGAGAATGCGGTAAAAAGTCTGGATATTCGCGTAGTGGGAAACGATGCCGGTGAACAATTATCAATTTTGGCGGGCACGCTGGCCAAACTCGACCGCACTGCACCGGCCTATGGACGGAATAGCTTCAACGATTTTAATACCTTTTATTTTCAGGCCGCTTCCAGCACTTCCGGGGGCTCATCCGGTTCACCGGTATTGGATGTGCACGGCAATGTGATTGCTTTGAATGCGGGCGCTAGTTCCCAGGCGGCATCGAGTTTCTTCTTACCCCTGGATCGGGTAGTGCGTGCTTTACGCCTGATTCAGCAACAACGGCCGGTTACACGCGGCAGTATCCAGACGGTATTCGAACACAAACCCTATGATGAGCTGCGTCGTTTGGGTTTGAGTGAGGATGTAGAGCGACAAGCGCGCCAACAATTCCCGGAATCCAAAGGCTTGTTGGTGGTTACCCAGGTCTTGCCTGGCAGTCCGGCCAGTGATGCCCTTGATCCCGGCGATATCGTGACCCATATTAATGGTCGCTTGTTTGCCGATTTTGTCACACTGGAAGCCACTCTGGATAACAGCGTTGAACAAAATGTGAATTTTTCTATTCAACGCGGGGACAAGAATTTTGACGCTAGTATCCAGGTTGATGATCTGCATAAACTGACCGCCGACGAATATTTAGAGATCGGCAATGGGGTCGTACATACCTTGTCGTATCAACAAGCGCGTAATTTCAATGTGCCGGTGCAGGGTGCGTTTATTGCGAATCCGGGTTACATGTTTGGTAATGCCGGCATTCCGCGTGCTGCGGTGGTACGCAGTATGAATAATAAAAATATTGATTCGCTGGACGATATGATCGCGGTGATCAGTGAAATGCACGATAAAGAAAAAATTCCGGTGCAATATTTCACCGCAAGCGATCCCAAGCTTTTGGAAACCCGCGTGGTTTACATGGAACACCAATGGTTTCCGGTGCAGCGCTGCAAACGCGATGACCGCAATGGCAGTTGGCCATGTGCCCGCATCAGCGGTGCGGATAATGGCGTTGATCCCGAAGTTTCAAGTACCTCGTTTGTTCTGAATGGGGATCCTCTGGCGAATAAACTGGCGCCGTCCCTGGTCATGGTCAGTTTTGATGCGCCGTATTATGTGGCCGGTATTGCCGAAACCAATTATTACGGCACCGGAATTGTGACCAATGCCAAAAAAGGCTACGTCATGGTGGATCGCAACACCGTTCCGATCGAGATCGGTGATGTGCGACTGACCTTTGCAGGGTCACTGGAGATTTCAGGAAAGGTCGAATACATCCACCCGGTCCATAATCTGGCCGTGGTTTCATACAATCCTGAATTAATTGGAACTACACCAGTCAAGGCCGTGCAGTTTGACACCCGACCCTTGCAGTCTGGCGAGGAAGTGAGCGTGATCGGTTTGCAGCCGGATCAAAAGCTTCTCAGCCAGCGTACCCAGGTCTCATCCGTGGATGAATGGTACGCGCCATTGTCTTCTTACTTTGGTTACCGCGACACCAATATTGAAGTAGTCTCCCTGGTGAATGCGCCGGACAATATTGATGGCGTGATCGTGGATAGCAAAGGTCGGGTACGGGCCAAATGGGCGAGTTTTGCGTATTCGGCCGGACGCAGCGGAGGCCAGGTTGCCCGTGGCATTCCCAGTGTGTATCTGATCGATGCCGCCGAGCAAGTAGAAAAACGCAATTACCGTTCGGCCGAGATCGAGTTGTCGACGATCTCACTGGCCGGGGCGCGCAAACGTGGCTTGCCGAATGAGTGGGCCAAACGCCTGGAAAAACACAATCCGCAACGGCGCAAAGTTCTGGAAGTGGAGCGTACCGTGAGTGGTGCGCCTTCCGAAGATATGGTCAAACCCGGAGACTTGTTACTGGCGATTGATGATCGTGCGGTCAGCAGTTTCCGCGATGTGGAACTGGCCATGCAAAAAGACCGGATCAAACTCAGTTTGTGGCGCAATAATGAATTGATCACGCTCGAAATTCCGACTGTGGTCTTGAGTCACGAGAGCGTGGAACGTGTGGTGGTGTGGTCCGGGGCTTATTTACACAAACCGCATCGCGCTTTATTGGCACAACGCAAAATGGATACTGACGGGGTTTATGTCTCGTATTACGCCTTTGGTTCACCCGCCACACGCTACGGACTCTGGGCCGGGCAACGCATTGTCGAGATCGATGGTCAGGTAATAGCCGATCTCGACGACCTTATCAATGCGGTCAAGAACAAACAACATCGCGAGTCTTTACGCATTAAAACGTTGGCTTGGAATAATCAGGCTCGCGTTATCACCTTAAAACTAGATACCCAGTTCTGGCCGTTCTATCAATTGGTCAAAACCACTAAAGGCTGGGAACGGCAAGTATTGTAGTTTAAGCATGTCGTACATCCCGAACCAGGAAGAGTTGGATCTTGTTGAGCAAATATCACAAGGCACTTATCCGGGTGAGCAATTCACGCATCGCAAGCATTTGCATTTAGCCTGGTTGCACGCCCATAGTCATGAACCACACCAAGCTGTTCTACGTATGTGTGCGGATATTCAAAGCTATGTAAAGGTTTTAGGCGCGGCGGATAAATTTAATTTGACGGTTACAGCCGTGTTGGCGGCCGAGGTAGTAACGCGAGTAATTGCGCAAAAAAATCTGCAAAATTTTGCCGAC
The DNA here is from genome assembly GCA_013001575.1 of Gammaproteobacteria bacterium. Classification (NCBI taxonomy): domain Bacteria; kingdom Pseudomonadati; phylum Pseudomonadota; class Gammaproteobacteria; species Gammaproteobacteria bacterium. The sequence goes on along the minus strand of JABDMI010000036.1, from coordinate 56,325 downwards.
TGGTTATCCCGACATCCGGATCTTGAATATCATGCTTTGGATTTGCTTAAGGGGCTTTATACGCCCGAGCAACTGCAATCGGCACAGGCCAAAGAAACAATGCTATGGCCAGACCTGGCCGGGTTTTCATATGAAGTGCAAGAAATACTTGAACAAGCATTTTCATAAAGACGGCCGTCCATCATAGCAAAGACTGGCGAAATCCCGAAATTTTAGACCTATTCCAATTATAAAAATTTGCCCAAGCTTGCTCATTGACCGTCTAAATCCTTTTTAAATCAATGAATTATGCTACATTACCGCTAATTGGGACAGTGCTTTTGGCGCTTAACCCAAGAACAAAAGCAAATAATATTTTCATAACGACACACATTCCTGGGGAGGAGTCAGATGTCAAATCTTGGTAAGTTAGGTGGTATAGCGGTCATTATTGGCCTTGGTCTTTCAGTAGTCGGTGCATTCGCCGCCATGCCCGAGTGGTTCACCTGGGTGCTGGTTGTAGCAGGTTTGCTCACAGGCTTTTTTAATGTCAGTGATGCCGAATCTAGAAGGTTCTTGTTGGCCGCGATTGGCTTGATCGTTGCAGCCGATGCTGTGGACTCGATTCCAATGGTCGGAGATGTTGTCACCACGATCATGAACAATCTGGTGGTGTTCTTGTCGCCTGCGGTTTTACTGGTTGCACTGAAGAGCTTATTCGCAACCGTAAAAGATTAAATCTCGGATAGATCAATCGGAAGAAATCAAATCTTCAGTAAAGAATTAAAGGTGTAAGTGAAGAATCTAAAACTATAAAAACCCACAAGCAAACCCTTCAAGCCCACTTCATGTGGGCTTTTTTATTTGTATGGCTAGTTCAAATTACTTACTGAACATTAAGTATGTTCTGAATTATCGGGTCAATGACCGGTTTGGCTTCCTGGAAGTGACTGCTGTACAACATGAAGGTAACGATCAGTACTGCGATAAATATCAGGAGCTTGTTTTTTTTGTGTCCGGCCGGAGGCGGCCCGTATTTATTGGGCTGAGCGACACCACGGGCAAACAACAGGATCAAACCAATGATCATGCTCACTGGTACCGCCAGTAAAGAAATAACCGGAATACCCAGAGCTGGAATAAAAAAGATAGTGGCGGTCCAGGCCGAGTAGCCCAGGTCATGCAATCGCTGAATGGCAAATGACAACACCGCAAGCATACCGATCAAGTTGATCCACAACCCCAGATTTGCGGATCTATCCATACTGTCGGGATCAAAAGCTGCCGTAAAAGCAATAATGATCGGATTTATTCCAAATAACTTGTGCGCCAGTAATTCAAACAAGTAAACCGTAAATATCAGAATAGCAAAATCCAGACGGTTCAAGCGTTTTCCAATGCCGGTCAGATTTTTCATGACATAGGGATGAGCGCTCAATTCAGGACTTGCATGATAATCGTTATTTGTTTCGATCTCGTTATCGTGCTGTTCGGGTTCCGGGTTTTGCATATACATTCCTGTGGGTTAATTGACAAGTTGAGCGATCAGGGATTCTAGATCATGAATAGCCGCACTGCACATTGTACCTTCACACACATACGCAACGGAAATTTCACGGAATACTTTACTGCTTAAGGCATCGGGTAAATTTTCAGCATGGTTTGGAATGGCAAAAACCAGGGTTTTGGGGCTATAGAGTTTTTGTAAACTGTTTTTCCAGTTGTCGATGTCGGCACTTTCGCCTCGAATAATGAACTGTTTTCCAGGTTCCAGATACTCATCCAGTACTGTGAGCAAACTGGCGTGCGCCTGGGGCGATTTATCCATTTCCAGGTAACTGCAATTCAAGGCTTTTTCAGCCGCTTGTAAATAATCCGGGTTACCGAGTAAATAACCCAGGCGTAACAAACACTTTATGGCAACTGCATTGCCCGATGGCAAGGCATCGTCACTGAAGGTCAGCGGGCGATAAAGTAAAGTCTCTTCATCACTGTGCGCGGTGTAATAAAAACCCCCATTCTCGGCCTGGTATTCCTTAATGATCACATCGGCCAGATCACACGCCCAAAGCAATAGATCTGTGTCCCAGTTATTTTGCAGTGCTTCGAGTATGGCGTCCAAGGTGAAAGCGTATTCATCAATAAAGGCGTGTTTGGGGTGGGAATGTTCGCCCATTTGTACGCGCAGATTGCCATGCTGGTCTAATTCCGACTTGATGGAGTGTAAGAGTGCGAAGGCTTGGTGTTTGATGTTTTCCGATTCCAGAATGCGTCCACTGATACTCAAGCCTCGGGCGAGTAGGGCATTCCAGGCGGTTAAGAGTTTATTATCTCGTTGTGGGCGAACACGCCGATTCCTGACCTCAAGTAATTGTTGCTTGCTGAGATTGATTCTGTTTTGAATTTGTTCGCGTGGCGTGTTGGTGTTTTCGGCGAGTGCCGCGACATCGGCGATCTGGTGTAAATGATAGTGGCCCTCAAAATTTGCTGAGCCAGCAATATTGTAATGTTGCTCAAGCAGGTGCAAGTCATCGAAATCCAGCACACTCTCCAGTTCCTCACGTGACCAGACATAGAATTTTCCTTCAACGCCCTCCGAATCCGCATCGAGGGTTGCATAAAAGGCCCGGTTTGGATGCTGCATATCGGCCACCAGCCATTCAATACTGTTACTGACGATCTCACGGTAAAAGGGTTCCCCGCTGATCTGGAAAAGTTGAGCGTACAAGGGAATCAGTTGGGCGTTGTCGTACAACATTTTTTCAAAATGCGGGATCATCCAGGCTTGATCCACACTGTAGCGATAAAAACCTCCGCGGATCTGGTCATACAGGCCACCACGCGCCATGTGTTGCAGGGTTTGACTGACCATAAACAGCAATTGCCGATCCGGTTCCTCGTCGTATGCGGTAAGTGCCCACTGCTGTAATAAGAATTCCAGACTGGAGGGGAAAGGAAATTTCGGAGCCCCGCCAAAACCACCAAACTGTTGATCAAATTGACCCCGCAACACCGTCAAGGCCTTAATGATCGGGGTCTTGTCGAGTTTGTTGCTCGGAGTCAGTTCGCGTTGGTCGAAGGAATTGAAAAAATTCTTGATCTGTTCGCCCTGGGTCTGAATGCTTTCGCCTTCGTTTTGAAAATATTGGGCAATTCGCTGGATCAATTCCGGAAAGCCCGGCATGCCATGGCGAGGTTCGGGCGGAAAGTAGGTGCCGGCAAAAAAGGGGATGTGTTGATCGGGGGTTAAAAACACCGTTAACGGCCAACCGCCAGGACGTTGTAACAAAAGTTGATGCGTGAGTTGATAGATCTTGTCGAGGTCGGGGCGTTCTTCACGATCAAGTTTAATGTTCACAAAATGTTCATTCATGATGGCCGCGGTGTTTTTGTCCGAAAACGATTCATGCGCCATCACATGACACCAGTGACAGGCCGAGTACCCGATGGACAACAAAATGGGTTTGTTTTGCGCACGCGCCTGAGCCAGTGCTTCAGTGTCCCACGGTTGCCAGTGCACAGGGTCATTGGCGTGTTGCAGGAGATAGGGGCTGGTGGAGTCTTGCAGGCGATTTATGGGCATATGCAGCGATCTTGTGTGCTTTTGAAACAACTGGTAACAAATGCTCATGCTACACTATTCCGCGATGTTCACCTATCCTGAAATCAATCCTTATATCTTCAAGCTCGGCCCCATTGGACCTACCTGGTACGGTTTGATGTATGTGCTCGGCTTTGTATTTGCGATCGTGTTTTTGAAACGCCGGGCAAAATTACAAGCCTGGCGTGGCTGGACCTCCGAACAAGCCGAGGACATGATCTTTTATGGCATCTGGGGTGTGATCCTGGGTGGACGCCTGGGTTATGTGCTGTTTTACAACACCAACATGTTATGGACCGATCCGATCGGTATTTTCAAGTTCTGGGAAGGCGGAATGTCATTTCACGGGGGCTTGTTGGGCGTTTTGGCTATGATGTGGTTGTACGCCAAACGCACGCAACGAACCTTTTTTCAGGTTACGGATTTTCTTGCACCTGGCGTTGCACCGGGTTTACTGTTTGGTCGAATGGGTAATTTTATTAATGGCGAACTCTGGGGCAAGCCGACCGATTCGGTTCTCGGGGTGAATTATCGTGGCCAAGTCCTGCATCCTTCGCAACTCTACGAAGCCTTGCTCGAAGGACTGGTCTTGTTCATCATCCTGTGGTGGGTTTCTAGAAAACCGACCAGAACCCGTTTAATATCGGGTCTGTTCCTGTTCTTTTACGGCCTGTTCCGTTTTATGATTGAATTCGTCAGAGTGCCTGACAGTCATTTGGGGTATCAAATGTTTGGCTGGGTTACTCGCGGACAACAATTGTGTTTTTTGATGGTCGTGTTTGGTTTGTATCTGATCTATACCTCTCGAAATCAGCCACTCAATCAAGTGACTTAAATTTTAACCTTTAGTAATACCTTCAATAAGCAATGAAACAATATCTCGACATGATGCGCCACGTTCTTGAGAACGGGGTGAAAAAAGAAGACCGCACCGGCACCGGCACGCTCAGTGTGTTTGCCCACCAAATGCGTTTTGATCTGCAACAGGGTTTTCCGCTGGTGACTACCAAGCGCCTGCATTTACGTTCAATCATTCATGAACTGTTGTGGTTTTTAAAAGGCGACACCAATATCGCTTATCTTAAAGACAACAAAGTCAGTATCTGGGACGAGTGGGCCGATGAGAATGGTGATCTTGGCCCGGTGTATGGCAAACAATGGCGGTCCTGGACCAGTCCGACGGGTGAGGTCATTGATCAGATCAGTCGGGCTGTTGAATTGATCAAAACCAATCCGGATTCACGCCGCATAATCGTAAACGCCTGGAACGTGGGTGAATTGTCACAAATGGCGCTAACCCCGTGTCATGCCTTGTTCCAGTTCTATGTGGCCGAAGGCAAACTGTCTTGCCAGCTCTACCAGCGCAGTGCCGATATTTTCCTGGGTGTACCGTTCAACATCGCTTCTTATGCCTTGCTCACCCATATGATGGCGCAGCAATGTGATCTGGACGTGGGCGATTTCATTTGGACTGGTGGTGATTGCCATTTATACTCCAATCATCTGGAGCAAACCCGTTTACAATTATCGCGCGAGCCATACGGACTGGCCAAACTAAATATCAAGCGCAAACCGGAAAGTATTTTCGATTACCAGTACACAGACTTCGAGATCACAGATTATGAGTATCATAAGTCGATTAAAGCGCCTATTGCCGTCTGATAAAAAAGCAGCATCTGACGACACGGCTGAAGAACAAAAACAAACCGAAGAAAAGTCCACCGGGCGGCCGGACTTGATCTGTCATGTGGTGGCCTTCTCCAATAATCGCGTGATCGGGGTGGATGGTGGCTTGCCGTGGCGCTTGCCCAATGACCTCAAACATTTCAAAAAACTCACCCTGAACAAACCCATTTTAATGGGGCGTAAAACCTACGATTCCATCGGTAAGCCCTTACCCAAAAGACGCAATATCGTTTTAAGCCGTAACCCGGATCTCAAACTTGATGGGTGTGAGGTCGTTACCTCAGTTGCACAGGCTTATGCCTTGTGTAAGGACGACCCCGAGTTAATGATCATCGGCGGCGGTAATTTGTATGAACAAACTTTGGAAGACGCCAAGCGCCTATTCGTCACTTTGGTTGATGTTGATCTGGACGGCGATGCTTTTTATCCCAAGATCGATCTCAAAAAATGGAAAATGGATCATCACCAGCAAAACCCGAAAGACGAAAAGCATAAGTATGCGTACAATTTTATGCAATTGGACCGGGTAGAGTAGTTTTTGAATTCGTAGGATGGGCAAAATGTAATGTGCCCATCAATTTGTTTCATTGGCGATGGGCACGCAAGCTTTGCCCATCCTACAACTGAGGTTCTTAAAAATCCCGTTTAACTTTGTGAGATCCCGGATCAGGTCCGGGAATTCGAGTTATGTTTGGTCATGACAAATATCCGTAGGATGGGCAAAACACCGTGTGCCCATCGTGATATCTCAGCTAGATAAATACGCTTTATCTATTTCACTCAAGCTGTTTTTAACCAGCTTTTCCGCTGTTCCAAGATCCAGTTCCGAAACATCATTTAATTCTTCACACAATACGTCCAGGATCTTGTTTTGTGTATCACCCCGGCGTAATGCTTCGGCGTACGGAATGTGATGAAACATGACCATGGAATAGCGGGGAATAAAATAATCCGGAAAATTCGATTCCAGCTCCCATTCAATTGCTTTGCGTAAATGAAATTTCGGATGCCGAACGCTGTCACGCATGGTGATGTAATTTTCCAGTGCCATTTGGGCAATGGCGTCGGCATTTTGTTTGCGGCGAATAGAAAATTGACTAAACACCGCGCCCCAATCCTGATTGAAAGTTTCGATTAATTCGTCAATCAAAATGCAATCCTCAAACCCGCTATTCATGCCCTGACCATGAAATGGAACAATCGCGTGGGATGAATCGCCAGCCAGCAATACCTTGTTTTGCCAATGTAAGGGGTTGCAATATACAGTTCCAAGCACGCCTTGCGGGTTGTTTTTAAAATCTTTCAAGAGGTCGGGAATCAGATCCAGGGTGTCGGGGAATTGTTGCCGGAAGAATTTTAAAATAGAGTCGTCATCTCTTAATTCAGAAAAACTATTCTCTCCGTGTTTTGGCATAAACAAGGTTAAAGTGAAGCTGCCGTCATCGTTAGGCAGGGCAATTAACATGTATTGACCACGCGGCCAAATGTGCAAGGCTTCGCGGATGATCTGGTATTCACCATTAACTCCAGCCGGAATAGTTAATTCCTTGTAAGCGTGGTCGAGTAACTCGTCGCGATTAGACAAGATGTTTGCCGCGACCAGATCACGACGAATGCGTGAGCCGGCGCCGTCACAGGCAAATACATGTTCAGCGGGAATATCAATGACCTCTTGATTAGCTTGATCGCGAATGTTTATACACAATGCTTCCAGATTCACACCCAGACATGCGTGTCTGAAATGAAATGTCACCTGACCGGTTTCTTCGGCCTCGGTCATCAAGGCTTTATTCAAACCGGCGCGCGACAATGAGTAATTCACTTCATGACGTTTGCTGCCATAGGCCTGAAACTGTTGCGTGCCATCCGCCGCATGCAGTTGTCTTCCGGCCATGGGCACCAGCATGGGTTTGATCTTGTCGAAAACCCCGGCTTTTTTTAATGCTCGAATCCCGCGGTGCGCCAGGGCGAGATTGATCGAGCGTCCGGCGTCAACTTCCTGTAAACGCATGTCCATGCTGCGTTCGTAGACATTGACGTGATAGCCACGGCGGGCGAGAAATATAGCCAGCAGTGAACCCGTAAGACCGGCACCGATGATGGTTAATGGCTGATGTTCTGACATGCAGTGATTATAAGCGAGAGATTAAAGTTTTATGCTATATTTAATTTTCAACTTGAACGGAGTTACACGGTGAAACATGTTTCCATTGGCCTTTTATTTTTCTCATTTGTTTTTACAACTACCGCGCTAATGGCCGGTCCCGACCGGGTCACCGGAATTCCCGGAACCACACGTTCTGAAGTGATCGCGCAAAACGGCATGGTGGCAACCAGCCAGCCGCTCGCTACCCAGGTTGGTCTGGATATTCTCAAAGCCGGGGGTAATGCCATTGATGCAGCCATTGCTGCGAATGCGGCTTTAGGTCTGATGGAGCCCACCGGCAACGGTATCGGGGGCGATCTGTTTGCGATCGTCTGGAGTGCCAAAGATAAAAAACTTTATGGCTTGAATGCATCCGGTCGTTCACCGCAAGGCATGAGTTACGTCGATCTTCAATCCGAACTGGAAAAACGCGGCACCCACAAGATTCCGGCTTATGGTGTGTTGCCGATCAGTGTGCCCGGTACGGTGGATGGCTGGTTTGAGTTGCATAATAAATTTGGCAGTATGCAAATGTCCGACATCCTCCAGCCAACAATTGACTATGCCAACAAGGGCTTTCCAGTCTCGGAGCTTATTGCTTTTTACTGGGAACGCAGCCAATCGCGTTTCAAGGATCAGCCGGGTGCCTGGCAAGAAACTTATTATCCGAGTGGTAAGGCACCTAAAAAAGGCGAGGTGTTTAAAAATCCGGACTTGGCCAAGACGTTAGCTTTATTGGCAAGCAAGGGTCGCGAGGCTTTTTACCAGGGCGAGATCGCCGACAAAATGGATGCGTTTATGCGAGCTAATGGTGGCTATATGCGTAAAGTAGATTTCACTTCGCACAAATCCGAATGGGTAGAGCCTTTGAGTGTGAATTACCGTGGATACGATGTGTGGGAGTTACCTCCGAACGGTCAGGGGATTGCGGCTTTGCAAATGCTATCGATCCTGAAAAATTTTGATATTAAGTCCATGGGGTATAACTCGGTCGAATCACTGCATCATTTGATCGAGGCCAAAAAACTGGCCTTTGAAGATCGGGCAAAATTTTATGCCGATCCGGATTTTAGCCAACAACCCATCGCTGCATTGTTATCCGACAAGTACGGAAAGCAACGCGCCAGCTTGATAGGTGAACGTTCAGCACGTACAGTTGACGCGGGTCATCCGGGCTTACGCAAGGGTGACACCATTTACATGACCACGGCGGATAAAGACGGCAACATGGTGTCGTTAATTCAAAGCAACTATCGAGGCATGGGGTCGGGTATTGTGATCCCGGATACCGGTTTTATGCTGCAAGACCGCGGTGAGTTATTCTCTATGGATCCGGGACACGCGAATGTGTATGCCCCGAATAAAAGACCTTTTCACACTATCATTCCTGCCTTTGTCACTAAAAATGACAAGCCTTACATCAGTTTTGGTTTAATGGGTGGCGGTATGCAACCGCAGGGACATGTGCAGATCATTGTGAATCACATCGATTTCGGCATGAATTTGCAGGAAGCCGGAGATGCCGCCCGTTGGCAACACTTTGGTTCCACCGAACCAACCGAGTCGAATTCCAAATATTTAAGCGATGGCGGTTATGTGGAAGTGGAATCCGGTGTTCCCTATGACATTGTGCGTGGACTGATGCTGAAGGGTCACAAAGTCCGTTTTGGGGTTGGTGGTTATGGCGGCTATCAGGCGATTTTATGGGATGAAAAGAATAAAGTGTTTTATGGCGCTTCCGAATCACGCAAAGATGGTCAGGCCGCAGGCTATTAAAATCTTGATCACAGGTTAATCATGTCTCTTATCGTTCTTGCCGTAGTTTCAGTTGTCGCTTTTGCTGCCATGCGTTTGAGCATGAATGTGATTTACCGTTCTTTGGACAAATTTAAAGGCAAACCCGAATCCAAAAAAACCATACGTAAAGCCATGCTGATCATTAGCCCGATTGTGTGGGTGTTGATCTTCATTATCCCCATGGATTATGGCGGCATTCCCCGCGACATGAATCTCTGGATCATGAATTGGTCAGTCAAAGTCATCGGCTATTTCGCCACACCGGCTTTGGTGGCGGTTTTTGCTGCCATCCTGCTGGAAAACAAGTGAAATACAATCTCGAACATATTAAAAACCGGGCAGTTGGAACCATCGGGTTTCTGGTTGCCATCTGGCTTATTTTTGTATTCGACAGATTTCTACCGCTGGAAAACTACGGTTTGATACCGCGCAGCGGGCAAGGGATGTACGGGATTGTGAGCATGCCTTTTTTGCATAGTGACTGGAAACACATCCTAAACAACACCTGGCCACTTCTGGTGTTGCTGAATATTCTCGCCAACACCACGCGCAATTTCTGGCAAGTCATTGCCAGCATTGTGATTGGCAGCGGAATCTTGTTGTGGATATTCGGGCGCACTGCCATTCACATTGGCGCCAGTGGTCTGGTATTTGGTTTGATCGGCTATCTGTTAGTCGCCGGACTGAGAACCAAAGAAAGTGTGCCCTTGATGGGCTCGGCGATCGTGTTCAGTTTGTACGGCGGGATAATTTTCTCGGGTATTTCACCATTACAAAGCCACGTGTCCTGGGAAGGACACTTGTTCGGATTATTGGTCGGCGCCGGTCTGGGCTGGCTTGAGCAAGGATCTGGCCGAAAAAGTTAAATAGTTCTTTAACTTATTGGTACATCGGCTAGAATCGATACAAACGTAACGCGACACTGACACACACCAACAGAGAACTCGAGCGAATATGATTCTATTTGGCAAAAAAGGTTTGAGTTCACCGATAAAAAAAGGCGATTTCCATTGCCCCAATTGCCGCTCGGTGCAAAATTTTGAATTAAAAAGAGTGCGTGATTTTGTCACCTTTTACCAGGTGCCTTTAATCCCTTTAAACCAGTTGGGTGATTATGTGGAGTGTCTGGCTTGTAAGGATACGTATAAGCCTTTAGTTCTGGATTCGGATAGAGATCTGAGTAAATCCGAGTTTGAAGCCGAGTACCATTCAGCGATTAAAACAGTGATGCTATTAATGCTGTTGATCGACAACAAACTGCGTCAGGCCGAATTCGACATGGTGCAGCAGGTTTATCAACGCCTCACGCGTAAATCCATCAGTATCGAACAGTTAAAACGTGAAGCAAGTTTGCTTAAGGGACAAGAATACGACTTGAAAAAAACGCTGCGACGCCTGCAAGGAAATCTCAATGATGAAGGCAAGGAACTGGTGCTCAAGGCCGCATTCTATGTAGCGATGGCCGATGGCGAATTTCAAGACGCCGAACAGGAATACCTGGCAAAAATAGCTTCCGACCTGGGTATGTCACCCGCACATTTTCAGGGCGTGATCAGTACCGCGTGACCGGGTTTAGACTGAAGTGCAAACACAGCGGTTTTAATTATTGCTCTTAAAAACGTATTCATTACGGTTGATGTATTTTTCAGATTCTGGTGTTTTAAAGTCATTCCGGATAACAAAGCGCGAATCTGATATCTCATAGGTCGTACGTATCATCGCAGCCTGGTTATTGTCTTTGCCCATCGCTTCAGTGACCAGGACCAGTGAATTTTCAGGAATCAATTCACGCCTGGATATAATATTTTTATCCAGTTTTGTTCCGTCCCTGGATAGCCGAATTTTGCCGGTCGAATTCATGTGCGGTTCATCCGGATATTCTATTTGATAAGCGACTTTATAATTCGATCTGATATCCACCTTTGCCTTGCTTGGAATTGTGTAGCGTTTATTCTTGCCGCTGTAATCCAGATAGGTTAGGGTTCCGGACCATTCTTTATTGATCAAGGGTGTGAAATCCTCAATGCTCGCTTTAGGACCGGTATATTCTGAATCTGGATCACTATGTGTTTTACTGCAGGCGGCCAACATAATGCCCGTCAGGATGAAAGTAAGAAGCAGTGCTGTTTTTTTCATGCTATTGATCCCGGGCATCTACAAGTTTTTTTCAGGTATAAATTTTAAATCCAATCTGCGTAAATTTAGGGTTTTATTTTCCCAAACAAGTCGTATTCGTCGGCGTCATCGATAAGCACCTCATAAAACTCACCCACTTTAACCTCAGGGTGTGGATCGATCTTGACCAGTCCATCGATCTCCGGGGCGTCGGCTTCGCTACGGGCAATGATCACATCCTCAAGTATCTCGTCTACCAGGACACGTTGGGTGCTGCCAATTTTGTTTTGTAGTTTAGCTGATGAGATTGCTTGTTGGGTTTGCATAAACTTATGCCAACGCGCTTCTTTGATAGCGTCCGGCACGTGGTTTTCCAGTGCATTTGCGCGAGCACCCTCTACCGGCGAATACTGAAAACAGCCAACCCGGTCGAGTTGGGCTTGTTTCAAGAATGCCAGCAATTCTTCAAACTCTTCATCGGTCTCACCCGGAAAGCCGACAATAAAGGTGCTGCGAATGGTGATCTCAGGACAGATCTCGCGCCATTTCTTGATGCGCTCCAGGGTATTGACCGCAGCAGCCGGGCGTTTCATTCTTTTGAGTACGGACGGACTGCCATGTTGTAAAGGAATGTCGAGATAGGGAAGAATCTTGCCTTCGGCCATCAAGTGTATGACCTTGTCCACATGCGGGTAAGGGTAGACATAATGCAAACGCGCCCAGATCCCTAAACGCCCAAGCGCCACACACAGGTCTTCAAAACGGGTGTCGTATTCGTTGCCTAGCCATGAACCTTTTTGGTATTTAATATCGACGCCATAGGCACTGGTGTCCTGAGCGATAACCAGGAGTTCTTTAACCCCGGCGGCTGCCAGGCGTTGGGCTTCACCCATCACATCGGAAATATTACGGCTTTGGAGTTTGCCGCGCATGCTCGGAATAATGCAAAAACTGCATTTGTGATTACAGCCTTCGGAAATTTTCAAATACGCGTAATGCCGGGGCGTGAGCTTGACGCCGGTATCGGTCAATTGTCTCGGGATCAGGTCCAGATGCGGATTCACTTCAGGAATCGGCACATGTTTATGCACTTCCGAGACCACCGATTCGTATTGCTGCGGTCCGGTTATGGCCAGCACATTCGGATGTTGTTCACGAATCACGTCGGGATGTACGCCCAGACAACCGGTCACAATGACCTTGCCATTCTCGTTCAGAGCCTCGCCAATGGTATCCAGACTTTCGGCCACTGCGGAGTCAATGAAGCCACAGGTATTCACCACCACCACATCGGCATCGTCATAATTACCGACAATGTCGTAACCATCCACCCGCAACTGGGTGAGTATTCTTTCGGAATCCACCAGGGCTTTAGGGCAGCCCAGGCTGACAAAGCCGACGGTGCCGTGGGCAGGGATTGTTGTAGAAGGGGAATCAGACACAGGAAATCTATCGAATCGTTTAAAATGCCATTTTACCAGTATTGCTCAATCCGAATATTCTAATGTCCGAATCCTTTTCAAATTTGACCGCCGACGCCATCTACGCCAAAAAGATCACTCAGGTGGAAGATTTTCGTTTTGATGATGCCGTGGCCTCGGTATTTACCGACATGGTCAATCGTTCCATTCCAGCGTATGCCGATCTGGTCAAGTACATTGGTTTGCTTGCACAGCGTTACGTTGAACCCGATTCCAGAGTTTATGATCTGGGTTGTTCATTGGGGGCGGTCAGTTTGAGTGTGGATCAGTCGGTACAGGATAAAAAATTCGAGATTATTGCGGTGGATAATTCACAAGCCATGTTAAATCGATTAACCGAGGTGACCAAAGATTATCAATGGCAACATCCATTCAAGACTGTAGTTGCCGACATTCGTGATATTGATCTGCAGTCGAATTCATTCACGGTGTTGAATTTCGTTTTACAGTTTCTGGAGCCTGCGGATCGGATCACGATGCTACAAAAGATTCATGCGTCGCTGAATGCGGGTGGTGCATTGATCTTGTCGGAAAAGATCAAGTTTGATGATCCAACTGATGACGCACTGGTTTTTGATCTGCACCACGATTTCAAACGCTCACAGGGATATTCCGAGCTTGAGATTGCCCAAAAACGTAATGCTCTGGAAGAGGTCATGCGCCTGGACACGGATTCGGTGCAAATACAGCGGCTTAAAGACCTTGGTTTCCAAAAAGTCATTAAATGGTTTCAGGCCTTTAATTTCGTGTCGTATCTCGCAATTAAATAGCCCGAACGCTTCGAATTCTTACCTATGCCAATTAAAGACTTTTATCCACTGGATGATCTCAAGTATTTACTCGGGACAACAGAATTGCAGGCTAAAGAGGCCTTATTCTCGCGTGTCGAATCGCTTATTCAGAATTGTCAGCATGGTGATATACCTCGCTGGATGGCGGCTTTAGAAGCGATTCAACAATTTGCCTCGCCCCTGTGTGAGGTCGGTGAAACTCTGAATTTGGGATATTCGGCATCGCACCCTGAAAAACTGATCCCACATTTGCAGCAACTCAAACCCTGGCGCAAGGGGCCATTCAATCTGGCTGATGTGTTTATTGATACCGAATGGCACTCGGACTGGAAATGGCAACGCGTGGCACCGCATTTGAGTGACATGACTTACAGAACGGTTCTGGATGTGGGTTGCGGTAACGGGTATTTCGGATACCAGATGTTAGGCGCTGGTGCCAAAGCGGTGTTGGGTATTGATCCGATGTGGCTATTCATTTCACAATTTCTGGTGTTGCGCGAGTTTGCCGGAAACGTTCCCAATTTTGTTTTGCCGCTTGGGGTAGACGATCTACCGGAAAATCTTACTGGTTTTGATACGGTGTTCTCGATGGGCGTTTTGTATCACCGTAAATCGCATTTAGAACATCTGGCCAAATTAAAAAGTTTGTTGCGCGAGGAGGGTGAACTGGTGTTGGAAACTTTGGTGCTTGATACAGATGAAGATAAAGTTTTGATCCCCGAAGGACGTTACGCGAAAATGCGAAACGTTTGGGCGGTGCCGTCTTTGTCCGTACTAAAACAATGGACTAAAGACGCCGGTTTTAACAATGTCCGCATTGTGGACGTGACTGAAACAACAATCGATGAACAACGCTGCACCGAGTGGATGAGTTTTGAATCATTACCCGATTTTCTGGATAAGGATGATAAGAGTAAAACCGTGGAAGGACACCCAAGACCGGTTAGGGCGGTAGTTATAGCGAACAAGTGACAAGGAATGTTAGATAACGAGTCATGATAAACTTAAGCGTACACTTGATGATTGCTGTTATCAAAAAAGGAGAAGTAATTTATGTCTTATGTAGATGGTTATGTGCTTGCGGTTCCGAAGAAGAACAAGTCCGATTACATTAAGCTTGCTCAAGAATCCGCTGTCGTGTTTAAAGATCATGGTGCCTTGTCAGTCGTCGAGAACTGGGCAGACGATGTGCCAGATGGAGAACTGACATCACTACCGATGGCGGTTAAGTGTGAGGAAGGCGAAGTTGTGGTTTTTTCCTGGATCACCTGGCCTTCCCGTGAAGCCCGTGATGCAGGCAATAAAGCCGCGATGGAGGATCCTCGCTTGCAGGGTTGGGATATGAGTAAAATGCCTTTTGATGGTAAACGGATGATATACGGTGGATTTGTTACCATTCTCGAGTGTTAGTCTTAAGGTCATAACCGGCATTTAATGCCGAATCTTGTAATAGGGCGCGCTTTTCAATACTGCCACCATGTTTTCTGAAACCATGTTCGGGCATTCGGTACAATCAAAGTTAAAACTTATTTGTTATTAGAGTTGAATCAAAATGAAATACCTAAAATACTTTGCAGGGTCACTGATCATCAGTTTCGGTATCTTGCTCGTGGTTGCAGTTGTGGTAGCTGCCGGTGAGATAAAAATGCCGGACAACACCGGAGATTACTTGCTCTACATCTGGATCGGCATTGCCATTGTGATCATGCCGTTTGCGAAAAAAATTATACGCGTGGAGTGATTCAATGTTGTATTTGAATCACCTGTTTAGTCTGGACGCTCATGTCTCTTTCAGGAGCCGGACATGAATTGCTGTAAAGGTTACGCTATGATGTCTACCTCAATAGTTTTAGTACCTGTATTTGGAGAGCACAATGAGTTTTGTAAATAATTTTAAACCGGTCAATATCATTCTCATCGGACTTGTGAATTGTGCAGTGTTTGCAGGTGAGAGTGTCATTGCTGACAATATGGCAATGGAAGATTCCAAAACAGAAGTTGCGGAAAGTGCGGTTATTGAAAAGTCAGATAGCGATGTTACTGACAATGCAGAAAGTCCTGTTATTGAAGAGGCAGAAAAGAATCCCTGCATCTCTACAAAGCCCGAGCTCGGTGATTCGGCATTTTGGGCGATCACGGCGATAGAACAATTTGCCGACAAGCAATACGAAAACGCAGTTAACACAGTAAATACCTGCTTCAGTCAGTGGGGCCCGGATGCGGGTCAACAGCAAAAAATGTATCACGATGAAGGCAAGAAATGCCCTCCGACCGGCAAGGTTGGCGCGAAAAGTAAAGGGAAAATTGAAAAAAATTACCTGATGAACGACGTCTCTACGGCACTATGGGCTAAAGCACGTTCATTGCACATGCTAGGCAAGACTGAACAAGCCAAGCAGGCCTATAGCCAGTGTATGTACATGACCTGTGGACGTACCTGGGATCCTAATGGCTGGTACTGGAGTCCGGCAAAAGATTGTGCGAAACAGGTACAATCTATAATGTGATCTGCAAGCTAAAGGCAAACCAACTTGAGTAAATTGGACGGCAATTTTCAATCGCCCCACTTTTAACAAGACTTGTAGATATATAAAAAATTAAGCTGTTTTAAAGTTCCGCCGCAAGAATTTTTCTAATTGTGTTGTGATGGGCACCATTTATTTAGTGCCTTCAGTATCACCGCCAAATTGAAAAATCTCACTATTTCAAAGAGCTGACAAAGCATGAATTTTCTACTTCTGGTTTTAGGCATGGCCTTGCTTGCGCTTGGTGGTGAAGCATTGATCAGAGGATCCTTGGCTGCAGCCAAGCGACTTGGTGTGTCTCCATTATTAAGCGGCCTGATCATTGTCGGTTTCGGCACCTCAGCACCAGAGTTAGTAGTCACGCTTGATGCAGCACTTAACCAACGACCGGATATTGCTATCGGCAATGTTGTTGGGAGTAATATCAGTAATGTATTGCTGATCTTGGGCATATGTGCCCTGATCACACCATTACAAGTCAGGCCATTGGTTCTTCGCCGGGATGCTGTCACAGTGGTAGTGGCAAGTATGTTATTTCTAATATTGGCTGGTGGAAAAGCGTTGCAGCGAACAGACGCCATGATCTTATTGCTGGCCTTGGCGGCTTATCTGGTATGGGCGTATAGGACTGAACGTTTTCATGCTGCACCTTCGGCGGAACTGCATAAAGCCGAATCCGAAGAAATAACAGCGTTGCCGAGATCGGCAATCTGGACAGTAACGATGGTGATTGTCGGGCTGCTGCTTTTAATAAGTGGCTCACAAGTGCTACTTAAGGGGGCGGTCGGGATTGCCGAGAACTTTGGCGTTTCCGAAGCGGTTATCGGTTTGACACTGGTTGCGGTAGGAACATCACTTCCAGAACTTTCTATTTCGGTGATTGCCGCTTTACGCGGGCATGCTGATGTGGCGGTTGGCAATGTACTCGGCAGCAATATTTTTAATTTGTTGGGAATTCTGGGTATATCCGCTTTACTGCAGCCACTCCCTGTGCATGCAAGAATTTTGCAATTCGATCAATGGGTGATGCTGGGTATATCGGTATTGCTTTTACTGTTTTTGTATACAGGTCGGCAATTAAACCGCTTGGAAGGTGGCGTACTTTTGGCGGGTTTTGGTGTTTATATAGGCCTGAGTTTTACTGTATTTGGCGTCACTTGATCTTATACAATTCCTCACGCGTCTTATACATTACCCAGGAAGTCAAAATGTATTTGTCATTCGACTCGGGAATCTCACCTTTGTGTGTATGCGTAAAACCCGCGGGCGCAATGACCAAAGTACCGGTCTTGGGTGAAATGGTCTGATTTTGGTAATAGAACGAAGTGCCTCCACCTTTCTCAACGTCATTCAAGTAATACATCCACAACAAGGTGCGATGCAATGACGCATTGCTCTCGTCATGCGGGTGCGGGTAATGCTCGGAATGCCAGTGGTGATAGCCGCCCGACCCCTTATTGTATTTTTGCAGATTGGTTTTACCCAAGCGAAATACCGAGGTAATGAAATTTGCCAACAAACTATCATCCATCGAAGTAATATCCTCGGCTCGAATTTCTTTGGCCTGATTTGAACCCGGGGGTGTCCAGTTCAGTGACAATGCACCGACCAGAAAATGTGGATATTCGCGGGCGTATCGAATTAGCCCATGCAGGGTTATCTGGTGAATAGCGCTGAGTTCCGCATGCCAGTCTTGATGTGGGTCGAGCATGAGATCCAGACTGTCTTTCTTGTTGGCGTCTACGCCTTGACCGGTTTGGCCTTGATAGGTGCGTGAGTCACTGTCGAATTTGTTGATCAGGGTTTGGCAAAATTCCGCGTTCAGACAATCGGGGTAAATGCCAATGAAATTATTTTTATCAGTCATGCTTGCATTCATCAACCGTCAGCAACATTCCTCACGGAATATTAGATAAGAGAAAAGGGCGTTTTATTTATTCGTTGATTGTGTACTGGCCACGTTTTTATCGGCCGCGGCTTCCTTGGGTAATAACAAGGCCGGGTCCACCCAGGTGCGGTTCATTTGCACTCCGAAATGCAAATGCGGCCCGGTCACTCTGCCAGTTGCGCCCACGTCACCGATCCTGTCGCCTTGCGCAACAATATCACCGGCTTTTACATCGATCTTGCTCATATGACAATACATCGTGATCAAGCCCTGGCCGTGATTCACAAACACCGTGTTGCCATTAAAGAAATAATCCCCGGTCTCAATGACGGTGCCGTCGGCAACGCTTAATATTGGCGTGCCAGTATCGGCGGCAATGTCCATCCCGCTGTGCGGGTTACGCGACTGACCATTGAACACGCGGCGTAAACCAAAAGAACTGCTGCGTGGACCCATGACCGGATAAATAAAATCAAACGGCACGTGGTCGGAATCGGTCCAGGTCGCTTTGGCATTATTGATGCGCACTTTTTCTTTTTGATAACGCGCCAGATTCTTTTCACTCAAGTTCACCTGGCCCGGCTTAACAGTTAATTCCTGGGTGCGGTACTTTTTGTCTTGAATTGTGACCGCTAAGGTCGGGTTTTTGAGTTTGTTGGTTTTGTTTAAGACACCATGCACGATCAATTCGGCTTTGCCCGGTTTTTGTTTTAAGGGAATGCCCGACACCGCCACCCATTCGTCATTTTTTGCGATCACCGCGACCTTTCTTTTGTACAAGGTCACTTTGGGTTTGGGGAATTTTGTGCTGATCCCGGTCGGGACTATGGCAATTCCGCCCGGCACCAGAGATTCTTCCGGCAAAGCTTGTGCGTTAACAGGCGGTTCGACTATGTCCGGATCCGACATGCTTTGTTCTGGAGCGGGATTCGCATTGGTTAAAAATGTGCCAAATAGCAATGTGGACAGAAAAAGGATCTTGAATAGTTTCATCGTATTTATAGTGCTCATTTTTTTGTGACTGAGGTGACTTGTGCCGAAAAATACCCATCGTGCAGTTCGGTGTTCAATTCTACACCGCTTTGAATTTGTTCTACCGACGAGACCACCGTTTTGCCCAGCTTAGCATCGTCAAGCTGAACCACGGCATAACCGCGTTGCAGGGTGGCTAATGGGCTGAGGGCATCGAGTTTGCCACTTTGCAGACCCAGACGATGCTTGTGCAAAGCAATCTTGTGCTGCACATTGTCCTGCAATCGCTTATACAAATAAGCCAGTTGTTTTTGGTTTTCTGTTAGTTTGTGCGCAGGCGTTTGGCGCCCCAACCGTTGTGAGATCCGTTCAAATCGTGTTCTTTTATCTCCTGTGATCCGTGTCATCAACTGCTGTAATCGTTTACTCAAGCCATCCAGACGTTGTTGTTGCTGATTCACCCACTGACCGGGATGCGCCAGGTGCAAGCGTTTGCGCAAATGCCCCAGCTGATTTTGCTCGCGCTGCAAACGATTACTCAGCATGCGAGCCATATGCTGCAACAAACTGCTCAAGCGGCCTAAAAGATCATCACTGCTGATCGGGGTGGCCAATTCGGCGGCGGCCGAGGGCGTTGGTGCGCGTAAGTCGGCAACAAAATCCAGAATGGTGAAATCGACTTCATGCCCAACCGCTGAAATGATCGGGGTTTTACACGCAAAGGCGGCACGCGCGACGCGCTCATCATTAAAGGCCCATAGATCTTCCAGTGAGCCGCCCCCGCGACCCACGATCAAGACATCGCATTTTCCTTCGTGGTCGGCTTGCATAATGGCATGACTGATCTCGGCCGGAGCCAGTTCGCCTTGTACCAAAACCGGGTAAAGCAACACCTCAACCAGCGGCATGCGTCGTTGCATGACCTGGGTGATGTCGTGCAAGGCAGCGCCGCTGCCTGAAGTGATGATGCCGATGCGATGCGGTAGGGTGGGCAAACTCTGTTTATGCTCGGCGGCAAACAGCCCTTCTTTGGATAACTGGTCGCGCAACTGCTCATAGGCACGTTGCAAAGCCCCGCTGCCGGCGTCTTCCATGTGTTCGGCGATGAGTTGATAGTCACCGCGTGCCTCGTACAAACTGATCTTGCCACGAACCATGACTTTGTCACCGTTTTCGGGTACAAAGCCGACCCTGGCGTTGGCACGCCGGAACATTGCGCAGCGGATTTGCGCATTTTCGTCTTTCAGACTGAAATACCAGTGCCCCGAAGACGGGCGCGCCAGGTTGGAGATCTCGCCTTCCAGCCACACCGCGGGCAACTCAATGTCCAGGATCTGCCGGACCGTGCGATTCAGTTCCGATACGCTATAAATATGTCGAGTGCTGTTTTCCAGACTGCTGTCCTGTTGAATGTTTGAGCGCTAAATATCAATCAGCTGACATCTTAGCGCCTTTGGATGCAAATGGTAATTTGAAATTTATCCACGTGGTCACATTTACCGCATGCTGCAGAGCAAGTATAATGAATTGTTAACTTCAGTCGTCATAGAGCTTTAGCGAGTTTACTTCAACTCCTCTTGACGCGATCAACACAGGATAGAGGTTAACATGCGCATAATTCAACAAGCTCTCACATTTGACGATGTACTTTTGCAGCCCGCTTATTCGGAAGTGCTACCACGCGATGTCGATCTCACTACCCGCTTAACCCGGGACATTCCACTCAATATTCCCTTGATCTCGGCGGCCATGGACACCGTGACCGAGGCCCGTTTGGCGATCTCACTGGCCCAGGAAGGTGGCATTGGCATAATCCACAAAAGCATGACTGCCGAAGAGCAAGCCGACCAGGTTCAGCAAGTTAAAAAATACGAAAGCGGAATCATTTCCGACCCAATCACGGTTACCCCAAAATCATCCATCCGTGATGTCCTGGAACTTAGCCGTCGTCACAAGATCAGTGGCATGCCGGTAGTTGACGGTAAAGACCTGGTCGGTATTGTGACCAACCGTGATTTACGTTTTGAGACCAAACTCGACGCGCCCGTGCATACGGTCATGACCCCCAAGGAAAAACTGGTCACGGTCAAAGAAGGCACTCAGCGCGATGAGGTATTGCATTTATTGCACAAGCACCGCATCGAGAAAATCCTGGTGGTGAATGACGCCTTTGAATTACGTGGCATGATCACGGTCAAGGATATTCAAAAATCCACCGATTTCCCCATCGCATGCAAAGACGAGCGCAGTCGTCTACGAGTTGGTGCTGCCGTGGGAACTGGTGCAGACACTCTGGAACGTGTCGCGGCTCTGGAAGCCGCCGGCGTAGATGTCATTGTGGTGGACACTTCACATGGGCATTCTAAAGGCGTGATCGACATGGTGCGATTGGTCAAACAACAGTATTCACATTTACAGGTGATCGGCGGTAACATCGTTACCGGTTCCGCGGCCGTAGCCCTGGTCGAAGCAGGCGCCGACGGGGTTAAGGTCGGCATCGGCCCGGGTTCTATTTGTACCACGCGTATTGTCGCGGGTGTAGGAGTTCCTCAGATCAGTGCGGTCGCGAATGTGGCTGAAGCGCTTAAAGATTCAGGCGTTCCACTGATCGCGGATGGTGGAATTCGCTACTCGGGCGACATTGCCAAGGCCTTGGTGGCCGGCGCCTACTCGATCATGGTTGGCAGCATGCTCGCCGGTACCGACGAAGCCCCGGGCGAAGTCGAGTTATATCAGGGACGTTCCTACAAATCGTATCGCGGCATGGGCTCGATCGGCGCTATGGCCAAAACCCACGGCTCCAGTGATCGTTATTTCCAGGATAAGACCGATGAAGTGGAAAAACTGGTGCCCGAAGGCATTGAAGGCCGCGTTCCCTACAAAGGCAGCATGGTATCCATTGTGCACCAGATGATGGGCGGTGTTCGTTCGGCCATGGGTTATACCGGTTGCCAGAATATGCTTGAAATGCGCACCAAGCCGGAATTTGTGCAGATCACCAATGCTGGGATGCAGGAGTCGCACGTACACGATGTGACGATTACTAAAGCGGCACCAAACTACAGACGATAATCCGTTTCATCTTTTGCTCGTATACTGCGTTAAAAAGAATTTAGAAAATACTCATTTACTCTACGTAAACTCCGTTTTTCAAAATCCTTTTTGCCTTGTCTACAAGCAAAATATTTCTCGGATGGTTCACAGCTTATAAAATATTAATAATTTTTGTCATTGCGAGGAGCTATTCAAATAGCGACGAAGCAATCTCAACTCAAAAAGTAAGAAGACTTAAATGCAAGACATTCACCAACAACGAATTCTAATTCTCGACTTCGGTGCTCAATACACCCAACTGATTGCACGTCGCGTGCGTGAATTGGGGGTGTATTCGGAAATACATCCGTGGGACATCAGTAACCAGGATGTGGAAGCTTTTAAACCCAGCGGCATTATTCTATCGGGTGGTCCGGAAAGTACGATCGGTGACGATGCACCCGTCGCTCCCGAAGTGGTCTATACCCTGGGCGTGCCGGTTTTGGGCATTTGTTATGGCATGCAAACCATGACCACCCAGCTTGGCGGGAAAACCAGTACCTCGGCGCATAAAGAGTTTGGTTATGCCGAAGTGCGTTCCAAAGAGCACGGGCAATTGTTCCAGGGCCTGGGCGATCGCATGGATGAAGACGGTACACGAATTTTTGATGTGTGGATGAGTCATGGTGATCGGGTCGAGTCATTACCGGAAGGCTTTGTGGCAATCGGAAGTTCCGACAATGCACCTTTTGCGGCTATGGAAGATCGGGCTCGCGGTTTTTACGGGGTGCAATTTCATCCGGAAGTCACGCATACCTCACAGGGTCATGAAATCTTGTTCCGTTTTGTACGCGAGTTTTGCGGTTGCGAGGGCTTGTGGAACCCGGAAAATATTATTGAAGACAGCATCGAACGCATCCGTAAACAGGTCGGGTCCGATCAGGTACTTTTAGGCTTGTCGGGTGGGGTTGATTCATCCGTGGTCGCGGCTTTATTGAATAAAGCCATTGGTGACCAGCTAACCTGTGTATTTGTGGACCACGGCTTGCTTAGGCTCAAGGAAGGCGACCAGGTCATGCAAACCTTCGCCGAGAACATGGGCGTCAAAGTCATTCGCGTGGATGCGGAAAAACGTTTTCTGGACGCCTTAAAAGGCGAAACCGATCCGGAGAAGAAGCGCAAGATCATTGGCCATCAGTTCATCGAGGTGTTTGATGAAGAGGCCTCCAAATTGCAGGGTATTAAATGGTTGGCACAAGGTACCATCTATCCGGACGTGATCGAGTCGGCCGGATCGAAAACCGGAAAAGCGCATGTGATCAAGTCACACCATAATGTTGGCGGATTGCCGGATGACATGAGTTTTGAATTGATCGAACCTTTGAGAGAGTTGTTTAAAGACGAAGTGCGCAAGATCGGTTTTACTCTCGGATTGCCCGAAAAAATGATCCAGCGCCATCCCTTCCCGGGACCCGGACTCGGGGTGCGTATCCTGGGCGAAGTGAAAAAAGAGTACGCCGACTTGTTGCGCCGTGCCGACGACATTTTTATCAAAGAGCTATGGAATCACGAGTTGTATCACAAGACCAGTCAGGCCTTTGCCGTATTCCTGCCGGTTAAATCCGTCGGGGTTATGGGCGATGGGCGTAAATACGATTATGTGGTCGCACTCAGGGCCGTTGAAACCATAGATTTCATGACCGCCCAATGGGCACACCTGCCGTATGATTTTCTGGATCATGTTTCACGTCGAATCATTAACGAAGTCGATGGCATATCCCGGGTTGTTTATGATATTTCCGGGAAACCGCCGGCGACTATTGAGTGGGAATAACTCTCGCTCGTTATTTTGTTTCATTACTGCGTTATAACTCGTGCTCACTCAGTCACTTACCTAAGTAAGCTCCTTCACTGCGCTCGATTTATGCCTTGTACTGAATCAAAATTCCTACGCGACAGGATTAAATTTTATGTTTGATGAAAATTCTCACGAACATTTCATGCGTCGCTGCATCGAGCTTGCTGCTCAAGCCGAAGCGGAGGGTGAGGTGCCGGTGGGTGCAGTGCTTGTGCATCAAGGGGAAGTCATCGCAGAAGGCTATAATCGACCGATCTCGTCGCATGATCCATCTGCGCATGCCGAAATGATCGCTTTACGTGAAGCGGCGAAAAATTTTCAGAATTATCGACTTGCCGATGTCACACTCTACGTTACTTTAGAACCGTGTTCGATGTGTGCCGGGGCGATGGTGCATGCACGGGTCGCTAAGTTGGTTTACGGAACCAAAGATCCGAGGACTGGTGCGGCGGGTAGTGTGTTCGACTTATTAAATGGTGAGTTTTTGAATCATCGGGTTGAATGCATTGAAGGTGTTTTGCAGGAAGAATGCAGTCAGCAACTTAAAACTTTCTTTCAACAAAAGCGACTCATAAAAACTTGAGTTTAGAACTTCGCATTGATGACTATGCATCCATCCAGTCTGCACTGGAATTGCTGGGAGTGGGTTTCCCGGAAGCCTATTTCACGTCAAGATCAATCGTTCAACCACCCGAGCCCTTGTGGGCAGTGTATTCCACTTTCGGTAAAGTAAAAATTGCTCCAGCAGAATGGGGCATGCTGCCGAACTGGGATAAAAAGCAACGAATTACTCGTCCATTAACCATCGCTAGAACTGAAACGATTCATGAACGGGTTTCATTTAAATCACTGATACGTCGCTATCGGGCAATCATTGCGGTTAATGGATTTACCATTAGAACGACTAAGCATGGCATGACACATGGTACGACATTACAACACCGGAATAATGAAGCATTTCTATTAGGGGCACTGTATCAGTTCAATGTGGATGGCAATATGCAAGTTGCTTTATTGACAAAATCACAAAGGCTTACAAATATCAAAAAAACCATCCGACTGCCTTTATTCATCGAACAAAAGCAGTGCAGAACCTGGCTGAAATGCGTAAAAATAAATACCATAGATTCCCTGATGCAGGATTGCGATACACATCAATTACGGTTTTTGCAGCAATAAAAACCCTTCATTGAGCAGCTCGGCGATCAATTCCAGGTCAACGTTTTGCAGTTTGGACACATCGTTATGACAACTAAACAGCGCGCTCTCCAGATTGGTCGAATAATCTATGCCATTTACGTATAAAGTTGTATTTTCGTTTTGTTGCAAATAGGCAAAACGCGCAGAAGGATGTTTGGATAGGTGCAAGCGGTCTGCATCAATAAGTTCCTTGATCTCTTCTACGCTGTAATTTTTGAATGAGAATAGATCCGGGTCACGCACTTCGGTCACCTGGCGTGAAAACTCTTTTTCCAGATTTTGTATCAATGCGTTTTTATCAATGTGCTGCCAAATGCTGTCCAATTCTTGGGATACAGAAGCACTAATTAAATAAGGGTCTTGGTTTGGCGTTAAGTCTCGATCGCGATAGCGTTGATCTTGCTTGAATTGTTCGGCGAGATTCTCCAGCGCACCAATGACCAGTTCCCGATAAGACGGCGCCCTGAATCCAATCGATGCAGTGATGCAATCATCACTCATGGCGGTACCCCAGTGCGCCAAACCGGCCGGAATATACAACAAGTCGCCCTGCTTGAGAATGTGTGTGTCTTGGGTATTGAAATTTTCGAGTAATTTAAGATCCGTATGTTCTCTCAATGTTGACCTTGAATTGCATGCTTGTCCGATCTTCCATTCGCGCGTGCCCGATAATTGCACCAGAAACACATCGTAGTAGTCAAAATGTGGCCCGACACCACCCCCGGTATTTGCGGCACTGACCATCACATCATCCAGTCGCCACTTGGGTATGAAGTCAAACGCGTCGCGTAGATCTTGCATTTCGGGAATATATTCATCCACCGCTTGAACCAGTAATGTCCATAGCGTGGCAGGTAAATTTGTTAAAGCTTGCTCATTAAAAGGACCGTAGTCGCAGGTCCAATTTGATTGCGCGGAATCCGTTAAGATCAGCCTGGATTGCATGTTTTCATCACAAGCCAGTCCGGCCAGCTCATCGGCTGTGATCAAATCTCGGTTTAGAGTGAAAGCATTTTTTACGACAAGGTGTTGTTTTTGCCAATAATCGGTCAGAAATTCACCCGGATTAAAATGTGAGTTTATTTGCATCAATCAAAGACCTTCGAGCTGCACAAATCTACGGAAATTGCGTAACCATGACACAAATTGTTACATTTTTTGCATTCGCAATAATTACATAAATGATTGTTTTTATTATTAAAAATGATTTCATGTCCTGCAAGTCAAAGGTCGGGCTTTAGAATTGTGTTAAATTTAGGCCACTGACAAACTTGCTCAGTAAAGATAAACTTACACTAAATATTATAGTTCGAACTTAGGCGCATTAGTTTACCGATTTTGTATTGCGTAAATACAGGCAATTATTAATGGAGAACGGGAATGGATGAAGTAGATAACACGGAAACGGAGGGTTCCGATTCAAAAAACAAAGAAGAGTATATTAAAGATAAAATACTCCTGGTGGGATCGGGCAAGCATCGCGACAAGCTTGCCGAGGTGCTTGAGAAGAATAATTGGCAATTTGATGTCTGTAGTACGGACACAGAATTTACCGGCTTTATTGAAAAAAACCACTATCCTGTGGTGATTACCATTTTTACTGAAGATGACAGTTTGCTGAGAAGTATCGAGCATCATGCATTGTCTAATTTCACCACCAAATGGATTGCCGTTGTTCCTGATGAGGAATGGTTGCAACGACATCTGAACATGCGCTTCAGCCAGCTATTCTATGATTATCATCGTTTGCCAATTCAGGAAAGTCGCTTTCTTGATACCGTTGGGCATGCTTATGGCATGGCCAAATTGTCACAGGTTGAACTCGAGAATACCTCACAACACCAGATCCTGATCTCGGATTCCAGTGTGGATGAGATCATTGGCCACAGTGATGTTATGCGCGAAATGCGTCGTATGATCAAGGTTATCGCAGAAGAAAGTTTGACCGTTCTGGTGATGGGTGAAAGTGGAACAGGCAAGGAACTCATTGCGCGCAACATACATTTGCAATCGGCGCGTCACCAGCACCCCTTTATTGCTATCAACTGTGCATCATTACCAGAGTCTCTGATCCACTCCGAGTTATTCGGTAATGAAAAAGGCGCGTTTACCGGTGCAGACAAGCGTTCGATTGGCAAGATCGAAGCGGCAGATCTGGGTACTTTATTCCTGGACGAGATTGGTGACATGCCCATGAATATCCAAGTAAGCCTTTTACGTTTTCTTGAAACCCGCAGAATACAGCGTCTGGGCGGGGTAACAGAGATCGATGTGGATTGTCGCATCATACTCGCGACCAATGTTAACCTGGAGCAGTCTGTTGCGGAGGGTCGCTTTCGCGAAGATCTTTATCATCGCATTAATGTTATTCCGGTGAATGTCCCCGCTTTGCGAGATCATCGAGCCGATATTCCTGATCTGGCCGAAGCATTTTTGGCACGCTTTAATCGCGGTAAAACCAAAAAATACTTTTCCAATGAGTGCATGCGCGCCATGCAATCCTATGACTGGCCGGGCAATGTACGTGAGTTGATGAACAAAATTCGACGCGCGATCGTGGTCTCTAGTGACAAAGCGATTACAGCTGATGATATCGGGTTGGATGGAGCACTCAAAGCCAATATCATTGATCTGAATACCGCACGCCAGGTGGCCGAGAAAAAAGCCATTTTGGAAGCGCTGGAGACCTGTGGCAATAACCACACCTTGGCAGCAGAGTCCCTCGGAATATCCAGAACCAGTCTGTATCGTTTATTGGGAAAATTTGACGATAGTCAGCATTGATCTTTACGCAATCAAATTAATATCGGGAGCATTGGCTCCCGTTTTTTTTTGCACCAAGATTTAGACACCACTATTAGGTTAAACTCTAACTATGATCTGGTCGGTGTACATAATTCGATGCGCGAATAATTCTTTGTATTGCGGTATTACTAATGACGTAAACAGACGTTTTTCAGAGCATCAGGCCATGGGGAAAAAAACCGCCAAAGCATTACGCGGCAAAGGTCCGCTTGAACTGATCTTGCACAGTGCGATCGGTGACCGTTCCGAGGCTTTAAAAAGGGAAGCCTGGTTTAAAAGTCTGAGTAAGATTGAAAAAGAAAACATCGTAGAAACCGGTGTTTTGCCGAACACTATTGACGAAAATGCCTAACGACCCATATACCAGTAAGAGACTCGCAGAATAAAGTACAAATAGGCCAGCATAATGATCCAGAGATACCAGGGCAAGGGGCCTAAATAGGTTGCAAACCAGGGTGCTTCTCCGGATTCAGCTTCGCTGATTGTAGGCGTCGGAGTAGTTGGTACCGGCGTAGCAGGAATAAATTCCGCACTGACCAATAGTGGTTGAGCCGAGGAAAAATCACCTTGTTCGCCATTCGCGTTCACAGCACGCACACGCCAAAAATATTGTTGCTCATTCAAACTGGGAAATTCTATTTCAGGATCTTTCAAATTATTGTAAAACAACATTACCGATTCACAAGCGCTATCGCTGCATAATTCAAAGCTGTAAGAATTGGCATCGTCGATTGAGTCCCAGGCCAGTTTGATCTCTTGCGGTGGAGTTTCAACCGGGTTGTCCACACTGATTGTGGGTGAAGGGAGTGTTTGTGAAACCGGTGTATCTTCTGCAGTTAGATCTGTATCTAATGCGTTTTCAATGGTTTCAGCAACGGCTTCCACACTCGCGTCAACAGGCTGGGCGATATTTACGGCTTCATCTTGAGCAATCATTGCGAGGCTAGTCAACAGCATCGCGAAAATGATCAGTCCTGATAATGAGGTTTTAATTTGTGATTTGGTGTTATGTGTACTTGAATGCAGCATCTATTTGCCCTGGATATGTGCTTAGCCCAAATTATAGTCTCAAAAAATGACTGGTATATCAAGCGCTTATTCGCTCTACGGCCAAGCAAGACTGCAATTGCAATAGCACTGTCAAGCCCGGCACGACCGTAAATATCAGATCGGTGTTCAATACACATCTAGATGACCTCATCGTTTATCAGGTTTTCGGACAAGTCTTTATTGTTCTCATCCGGAGCATCCTCCTGTGGAACGGTAACTTCCTCATCGCTTTGCTGGTCCTGTGTTTCGGGGGAATCGCTTTCTGCTTGTGGATCCGCTGTGACTTCATTTTCACGCGTTAACCAACGTAACAGGTCATAATAATCACGAATGTTTTCCACGTATTTAACCGGCTCGGAACCGCGTGCCTTGCCACGTTTCACGGTGCTGTAATATTTTTTTTCGGACAATAAAGGTAAATGTTCGCGTACATCACTCCAAAGGTCAGGATTATTTCCGGCACGCTCGGTAAGTATTCGCGCATCCTCGAGATGGCCAAATCCTACGTTATACCCGGCAAGGGCAAACCACAGGCGATCCGGGTATTTGATACGTTTCGGAATTTTATCCATAACTTTGAGTAAATATCGCGTGCCACCATCGATACTTTGTGCCGGGTCACGCCGATCAGCGATTCCCATTTCTGCAGCAGTGTGTTTTGTCAACATCATTAATCCACGCACCCCGGTAGGAGATATCGCATTTCTACGCCAATGCGATTCCTGATAAGAGATTGCCGCCAGTAGTTTCCAATCCAGGCCGTAGTTTTGTTCGGCTTGTTTAAACAGCCCGATATAGTCTTGCAAGCGAGTATCAATATCACGCGTAAAACTGGTGACTTCCACATAATCGAAACTTTTTATGTAACCAAAGTGATATTCCTTCAGTTGGTCGAGGTCACCCGAGGTCTCCAGTAAATTAAAAAACTCTGCAACTTTTAACTGCAGTTGTGGAGAATTCTCCGGTAAGGCCCAGGCAAGTTCCTGAGGTTCAGTTAGATCAAACAAAGGGATTAATTTAGGAAAATAGCGTTGCGTCACGGCAAACTCCACCGAGTCTACAATGGTCAGATCGAATTCTCTGGCTTCAAGCAGGCGCATCAAGTCAAGTGAGCTTTGAGCGATCTTTTCATCCCAACTTAAATACGGAAAATTGGCTTTTAACTGGATCAGTCGTTCCTGATGACTACTGTCCTTTAACACGGCAATATTAAAGTTGGGTAATTCGCTCAGATCTTTGGGTCGACGGCTTTGTTGACGTCCCAGTAAAATTTGGGTGACTTCCTGATAAGCCGGTCCAAAGTTCACGTTCAACTTACGCGCCTCGGTCACACTTAAACCAGCCGCGGCTATATGCGCCCGACCATTTTCAACATCGGCCAAGGCCTGAGAGACTGAGGCCGGATATATTTTCAGCTCAACGCCAAGAAAATCGGCAAATCCCTGGGCCAGATCATACTCAAACCCGTTGGCTTCGCCATTTTCAATAAAATACGTCGACGGGTTCTCGCGCGTGACAACGCGCAATTCTCCGGTTTCGATAATTTCTTGGTACGGACTAACCCCGGGTGAACAGGTAACCAGAAGCAGGGACAATATCACCAGAATAGCGAGTACACTCAGCCACTTGAGGTTTTCCGGATTGCGTGCCCAATTTATTGTCATTTGTAGGGAATGTAGCACATGCGACTGAGGCCTGCAGGAGGCATCTGCATCGGGTAAAATACCCACTCTTTTTTGTGCCTTTTGTCGAAAATATGAACACCAAAACCCAGTCATTATTCAAAGTGATCTTCATGAACCAGGGCCAGGTTTACGAGATCTACGCGCGTGAGATCAGTGAAGGCGGCTTGTTCGGATTTTTGGAAGTTGAAGAAATGGTTTTTGGCGAAAAAACCACCCTGGTGGTCGACCCGTCAGAAGAAAAACTCAAAAGTGAATTTGCCGGTGTCACGCGTAGTTACATTCCCTTGCATCACATAATACGAATTGATGAAGTTGAAAAAAAAGGCGTAAGTAAAATATCCAAAGTAGATGGTGACAATGTTACGCGTTTCCCGTCACCAATTTACACCCCGACCAGCAGTCAAAGCTGAATTGATTTTTAAATTACCAACAAACTAGGGTAAGCATGCTAACTTTACATGGCACCGCGGCGCATTCGTCTTTTCGTTTAAAAAAAATACTTACCCAATTACAAGATCAATTACCGTCGATCAGTTCGATCCAGTCGCAGTTTGTACACATTGCCGAGCTCAATGCCGAACTGGATTCTAAAGAGCACGACATACTTGTGGCTCTATTAAGCTACGGTGAAACCGGCTCAAAACAATCACTGAAACCTAACGTGTGGGTCTTTCCGCGTTTGGGCACCATTTCACCCTGGTCATCCAAAGCAAGCGATATTGTGCACAATGCAGGCCTGGAAAAGGTCAAACGCGTGGAACGCGGCATTGCCTTCGAAATTTCCGCTGCAAAGGATTTGAACGAATCTGAACTGCTTAGCATATCCAATATATTGCGCGATCGAATGATCGAAATGCTGGTGTTTGATCTGGCCGATGCCAAACAGCTTTTTTCAAGTGCCGAAGCAAAGCCTTTAGTGCGCATCGATATTTTGCAACATGGCAAACAAGCCTTGCAAACCGCCAATGCCGAATTGGGTTTGGCTTTGTCCGAGGACGAAGTGGACTATTTATTCGAAAATTTTTCCAAGTCGGGCCGTAATCCAAGCGATGCCGAATTGATGATGTTTGCACAGGCCAACTCGGAGCACTGCCGCCACAAGATCTTTAACGCCGACTGGGTCATTGACGGTGTTGAGCAGCCAAAATCGCTGTTTTCCATGATTCGTAATACCCATGAACATTATTCTGAAGGCGTGCTGTCTGCCTATTCGGATAATGCGGCCGTCATTGCCGGGGCTGAGACCAGACGTTTTTATGCCGAGCAAGTTGCCGGTGATTATGCCTGGCATACGGAACCCGCGCACATCATGATCAAGGTAGAAACGCATAATCATCCAACCGCTATCTCACCTTATCCCGGCGCATCAACCGGTAATGGTGGTGAAATACGCGATGAAGCGGCCACTGGTCTGGGGGCGAAAACCAAAGCCGGACTGTGTGGATTTTCAGTGTCCAATTTACATTTGCCCGATGCCTCCAAACCCTGGGAAGGTGAGCTACACAAACCCGATCGTATTGCTTCGGCACTCGATATTATGCTGGAAGGGCCGATTGGGGGTGCCGCATTCAATAACGAATTCGGCCGCCCGAATCTAACCGGTTATTTCCGTAGTTACGAACAAACGGCAGCAAAACCCGGGTCTGACTCATCCATGCGTCGTGGTTATCACAAGCCGATCATGATCGCCGGCGGCATGGGAAACATCAAAGCGGAACACGCTGTCAAACCCGATGTACATCCAGGGCTTAAGCTGGTTGTGCTCGGTGGGCCGGCGATGTTGATCGGTCTGGGTGGCGGTGCAGCCTCGTCGGTCTCATCGGGGACGTCTTCCGAAGATCTGGACTTTGCCTCGGTGCAACGCGGCAATCCCGAAATGCAACGACGCGCTCAGGAAGTTATCGACCGTTGTTGGCAAATGGGCGAGAACAACCCGATCGCACTGATCCATGATGTGGGCGCGGGAGGAATTTCCAATGCCTTGCCG
Source organism: Gammaproteobacteria bacterium (assembly GCA_013001575.1). Taxonomy (NCBI): domain Bacteria; kingdom Pseudomonadati; phylum Pseudomonadota; class Gammaproteobacteria; species Gammaproteobacteria bacterium. Next base: position 23,726 of record JABDMI010000036.1, on the reverse strand, counting down.
GAACTCATTGATCACTCCAAACATGGCGGCGTGATCGAACTGCGGAATGTGCTGAATGACGAACCGGGCATGTCGCCGATGGAGATCTGGTGTAACGAAGCCCAGGAGCGTTTTGTGTTGTGCATCACTCCCGAACGAATTGACGAATTCAAAGCGATCTGTGAACGCGAACGCGCTTTATATTGTGTGGTCGGTGAATTAACTGAAGCAAAGCAACTCATCATCAGCGATGAAAAATTTGGTAATAATCCGGTCGATATGCCGATGGAAGTGTTGCTCGGCAAAGCACCGAAAATGTTGCGCGATGTTGAGTCACGCTCGCTTACCGGGGATGATTTTGATACCAGCTCACTGGACCTTCAAGACGCCGTTTCACGCGTTCTGCGTCACCCGACTGTGGGCGATAAAACTTTTCTGGTGACCATAGGTGACCGGGCGGTAATGGGGCATACCGCGCGCGACCAAATGGTCGGGCCCTGGCAAGTTCCGGTGGCCGATGTGGCGGTAACGACCGGTTCCTTGTCAGGCTTTACCGGTGAAGCCATGGCCATGGGTGAACGCGCCCCGGTCGCCAGTTTGAACGCACCGGCATCAGGGCGCTTGGCGATCGGAGAGTGTTTGCTCAATATGGCTGCCTCCAATATTGGCGACATCGGAAATATTAAACTGTCGGCCAACTGGATGGCGGCCTGCGGGTACGACGGTGAAGACGCGGCTTTGTATGCCACAGTCAAAGCGGTTGGCGAAGAGCTCTGTCCAGACTTGGGGATTGCGGTTCCGGTGGGTAAGGATTCCTTGTCCATGCGCACCAAGTGGAATGAGGGCGAGAATGAACACGAAGTGGTTGCGCCATTGTCATTAATAATTTCCGGTTTTTCGCCAGTTAAAGACGCGCGCAAAACCTTAACCCCGTTATTGGATTTGGAAACGCAATCCGTATTGATATTACTGGATCTTGGAGCTGGTAAAGATCGCCTGGGCGGTTCCATCCTGACCCAGGTATATCAACAAACCGGATCTGAAACACCGGATGTGGATGATGCCGAGATCCTGAAATCGGCATTCCAGTTGATTCAAAGTCTCAATCAGAATGATTTATTGCTGGCCTATCATGATCGTTCCGATGGCGGTCTTTTTGCAACTCTGACAGAAATGGCGTTTGCGAGTCGTTGTGGTCTGGATATTAATTTGGATCAATTAAATACCGATAACGTATCCGCACTGTTCAGTGAAGAACTGGGCGCTGTGTTACAAGTCAGTCAAAACGATCTGGCAGCGGTTACCAAGATAATTGCACAGTATGGTTTGAGTGAATTCTGTGTCGAGATCGGTCGGCCGCTCAAGTCGAACCACATCGACTTCAAACGAAATGATAATTCAGTTTTTTCTGCCGCACGCGAGGAACTGCATCGTTTATGGTCGGAAACGTCTTACCACATGCAAAGTCTGCGAGACAATCCGCATTGTGCCCAGGAAGAGTATGACCGTATCCTGGATTTGAATGATCCAGGCGTTCAGCCCAAATTGACTTTTGAAGTGGCAGAAGATATTGCTGCGCCGTTTTTGAATATGAACAGTCGTCCTAAAGTTGCCGTGATCCGTGAGCAAGGCGTAAACAGTCATGTGGAAATGGCCGCCGCGTTCGATCTGGCCGGCTTTGAGACTTACGATGTGCACATGACTGACATTTTGCAAGGACGCCACAAATTGTCTGAATTCAAAGGTCTGGTTGCTTGTGGCGGTTTTTCTTATGGTGATGTACTGGGTGCCGGTGAAGGATGGGCAAAAACGATTTTGTTCAACCACAAGGCGCGTGATGAATTCAGTCAGTTCTTCGAAAGGACAGACAGTTTCTCACTCGGAGTGTGTAACGGTTGCCAGATGATGTCCACACTTAAAGACATTATTCCAGGTGCCGAGCACTGGCCGAAGTTTTTACGCAATCGTTCCGAGCAATACGAAGCACGTTTTTCCAATGTTCGGATTGAAGAGTCTCCGTCCATTCTGCTGCAAGGCATGGCCGGGTCAGTTGTGCCAGTGGTCACTTCGCATGGGGAAGGTCGCGCCGGATTTGTCGATGCTGCTCACCTGGCATCGGCCTCTGAGATTATTTCCATGCGTTATGTGGATAATCGTCATCAACTTAACGATGCCTATCCGCATAATCCCAACGGTTCTCCTGAAGGCATTACTTCATTGACAAGCTTGGATGGTCGCGTCACCATCATGATGCCGCATCCGGAGCGCGTGTTCCGTACCATCCAGATGTCGTATGTGTCCAAGCAGCACGAACAGGAATGGGGTGAGTTCAGTCCGTGGATGCGGATATTTCGAAATGCCAGGGTTTGGGTAGACTAGTAAGAATTTTTCACATCCTGAGTTTATTTCAGGATGGCTACAAAAGCAGACATTGATTATTAACTTACTTTCCAGCGGCTTGAGCGCCGGAACCCTTAAAAATGTAGATACCGTGGTCAAGCCGCGGTAAAGTATGTTTTTAAATTAAACGAATAAACGTCAAAACATGACTTTTCAATCCCAAATACTCCAGGGCATCCCTACCGAACTTCCTCCGAAAAGAGAATATACATCAAGCGTGAACCACGCACCCAAGCGCAAAGACATTCTTACTCTCGAAGAAAAAAAGCTCGCCATTCGTAATGCCCTGCGTTATTTCCCACAAGACTGGCATCAAGAACTTGCTCTCGAGTTTACGCATGAATTGAAAAACTACGGTCGCATATACATGTACCGGTTTAAACCGCAATACAAGATGTATGCACGTCCAATAGATCAATATCCCGCCAAATGCCAACAGGCTGCTGCGATCATGTTAATGATCCAGAACAATCTGGATCCGGCCGTGGCCCAACACCCGGAAGAATTGATTACTTATGGCGGAAACGGTGCGGTATTCCAGAACTGGGCACAGTATCTGCTCAGCATGCAGTATCTGGCCAGCATGACCAGCAAACAGACTTTGCACATGTATTCCGGTCATCCGATGGGACTGTTTCCGTCCTCAAAGAATGCTCCGCGTGTGGTCGTGACCAATGGCATGATGATACCGAACTATTCCAGTCCGGACGATTGGGAAAAATATAATGCTTTGGGGGTTACCCAATACGGGCAAATGACCGCCGGTTCCTACATGTACATCGGGCCACAAGGCATTGTGCACGGCACGACCATTACCGTGATGAATGCGTTTCGTAAAATATTAAATAAAGACGATACCTCTGCCGGAAAAATATTCTTAACCTCGGGTCTCGGTGGCATGAGCGGGGCACAACCCAAAGCCGGGAATATTGCCGGATGTATTACGGTATGTGCTGAAATTAACCCGGACGCTGCAAAAAAACGTCATGCCCAGGGCTGGGTCGATGTGCTCATTGATGATATGGATGACTTGATCCTTCGTGTAAAACAGGCCCAAGACAATAAAGAAGTGGTTTCCATTGCCTACATCGGAAACATCGTGGACGTCTGGGAAGACTTTGATCGTGAAAATATATTCGTGCACGTTGGTTCAGATCAAACTTCATTGCACAACCCCTGGTCGGGGGGATATTATCCGGTGGATGTGACTTATGCGGAATCGAATCGATTGATCCGTGAACAGCCGGAAGAGTTTAAACAAAAAGTCCAGGAATCCTTACGCCGTCAGGCAAATGCCATCAACAGGCATGCGGCGAAAGGCACCTACTTTTTCGATTACGGCAATGCCTTTTTACTTGAGGCCTCACGCGCCGGTGGGGATGTGATGGCCGACAATAATATCGATTTTAAATACTCGTCTTATGTGCAAGATATTCTGGGTCCGATGTGTTTTGATTACGGTTTTGGCCCTTTCCGCTGGGTGTGTACGTCGGGAAAACCGCAAGATCTGGATAAGACGGATGACATCGCCATGCAGGTACTTAAAGAGATCATGCAAGACGCGCCACCCGAGATCCAGTTACAAATGCAAGACAATATTAGCTGGATCGCGGATGCGAAAAAGAACAAACTGGTTGTTGGGTCACAGGCGAGAATACTTTATGCAGATGCAGAAGGGCGTATCAAGATCGCCAAAGCCTTTAATGACGCCGTTAAAGCTGGCGAGATCGGTCCAGTGGTTCTCGGACGCGATCATCACGATGTGAGTGGAACCGATTCACCGTTTCGCGAGACCTCCAATATTTATGATGGCAGTCAATTCACCGCCGATATGGCCATCCATAATGCCATCGGTGACAGTTTCCGGGGTGCGACCTGGGTGTCTATCCACAACGGCGGCGGTGTAGGCTGGGGTGAAGTGATAAATGGCGGCTTCGGGATGTTACTGGATGGCAGCAAAAAAGCCGCTAAACGCCTCAAGGCTATGTTGTTTTACGATGTCAATAATGGCATTGCCAGGCGTAGCTGGGCAAGAAATAAAGAAGCGATGTTTGCCCTGAATAGAGAAATGGCACGGACACCTGAGTTAAAAGTAACGGTCCCCAATTTAGTCGATGAAGACGTGTTTGAAATAGTTGATCTTTAATTTAGCCCTTGTTTGGCTAAATACTCTTCGTAAGTTCCGTGATAATCATTGATGCCGGTTGGGGTCAGTTCTATTATTCGCGTCGCGATCGAGGAGACAAATTCTCGGTCATGGCTGATGAAGAGCAGGGTGCCCTCGTAATTTTCCAAGGCCAGGTTCAAGGACTCGATCGATTCCATGTCGAGGTGATTGGTTGGTTCATCGAGTAACAGGATATTAGGGGTTTGCAGCATTAATTTACCAAAGATCATGCGGCCTTGTTCACCACCCGAAAGTACTTTCACATTTTTACTGATATCGTCTTGTGAAAACAGCAGTCTACCCAATACCGATCGGATACTTTGTTCATCGTCTTCAGGTTTTCCAAATGCGTCCATCCAGTCAAATACAATTTTGTTGTGTTCAAATTCATGCGCATGGTCCTGGGCGTAGTAACCGATATTGGCATTCTCGGACCATTTGATCTCGCCCGAATTGGCATCCAGGTCACCAAACAAACAGCGCATCAGGGTGGTTTTACCAATGCCATTCTCTCCGATGATCGCAACCCGTTCTCCGACTTCGATGGATAAGTCGAGATTCTTAAACAGGTTTTCTTCAAAACTTTTTGCCAGGCCTTCAACTTCCAAAGCCATGCGATAGAGTTTTTTCTCTTGCTCAAAGCGGATATAGGGATTTCTTCGGCTCGACGGTTTGATATCGGCCAGTTTGATTTTGTCGATCTGTTTGGCGCGTGAGGTGGCTTGTTTGGATTTGGAGGCATTGGCCGAAAAGCGACTCACAAAGGCCTTGAGCTCGGCAATTTGGGCTTTCTTTTTCGCGTTATCGGCCTGCATTTGCTCACGCGCCTGAGTGGAGGCAGTCATGTACTCATCATAGTTCCCAGGATATAAGCTGATCGAGCCATAATCCAGATCAGCCATGTGAGTGCACACACTGTTTAGAAAGTGACGGTCATGCGAAATAATGACCATGGTGCAACTACGCTCTTTCAAAACACCTTCTAGCCAACGAATGGCATTGATATCCAGGTTGTTGGTCGGTTCATCCAGCAACATGATGTCAGGCTCGGAAAATAGAACTTGAGTCAACAGTACACGCAATTTCCAGCCTGGGGCCACTTCACTCATCGGGCCAAAATGTTGCTCTTCAGGTATGCCTACGGCTAGTAGTAATTCGCCTGCGCGGGCTTCAGCTGTGTAGCCGTCCATTTCTGCAAACTGGGTTTCCAGATCGGCCGCTCGCATGCCATCTGCTTCGGTCATGTTCGGGTTGTCATAGATCGCATCGCGTTCTGATTTCACTGCCCAGAGTTCGTTGTGCCCCATAATGACCGTATCCAGAACACTGTATTCTTCATAGGCAAACTGGTCCTGTTTCAAAGTGGCTATTCGTTCATGTGGGTCTTTGGATACATTGCCGGAAGTGGGTTCCAACTCACCACCGAGAATTTTCATGAAGGTCGATTTCCCACAACCATTCGCGCCGATCAGTCCATAGCGATTGCCGGTGCCAAATTTGACCGAAACATTTTCAAACAGGGGTTTTTCACCAAATTGCATGGTGATATTGGAAGTTGTTAACACGATTAAGCCTTAATTGAGCGATTGCGACAGTTTGAGGGTGCGCACTATGCCACAATTTGACTCTAAAAACACATATTTATAGCTTTATTTAAGCTGTTAAAGCTCTTTTTCCAAAAATTCAGCCACACCCGCTATCGGATCCAGCTCATAAGCCTTAAAACCAAATTTTTGATATGACTTCTTGGCAGGAATGTTTTTACCCAGCACTTCCAGGGTCAGTTTGCAGCAATCACGCTCTCTGGCAACTTCTTCAACTTTCTCCAACATACGGGTACTGAGTCCCATGCCGCGAAATTCTTTGACCACAGCCAGGTCATGAATGTTGATCAGGGGTTTGCATTTGAATGTTGAGAAACTTTGCAAACAGTTGGTTAAGGCAGCGGGTTTGCCATCGACATAAGCGAGCACGCTGAATGCGCCGGCTTGTTTGGCGAGTTCGCTGGCGACTTTTTCCTGGATGCCAGTATCCAGTGGTTTGCCCGCACCCATAGGGTCCTTGGCGTATTCATTCAATAAAAACCCCACATCTTTGGCGTGTTGTGGATTGGAGTAGTCGGCAACCAGTATGTCTATTGTCATTGGGTATCCAGTAGATAATCAAGCAAGGCCGTGTGGTCGTGTTTGTTGGCGTTAATCAGATGTTGTCTGGCGAGACCGGTATCCTGTGCGGACTTATCCTGCGACAATTTATAACGGCCGATCATCTCATCAATTTCAATTTCAAATCCGGTCACATAGGGAACCAGGGCTTTCAACTTTTCGTCACCTTTAGCAAGTTGATAATTACTATCTTCTGTTTCAAGAAATTCTGCCATGGCAATTATTGAATCACTGACTTTATCGAAGTCGTGAATGGTTGTCACAGTTCCGCTTGCGTGCACACTGATATAATTCCAGGTGGGTAATTCACTTACAGCATATGTGGTTGGTGAAATGTAGGCATTTGGCCCATTGAACACAAGCGAGACTTTTCTGTTATCGAGAAGTTTGCCATGTGGGTTGTTTTTATCTATGTGCCCCAGAAGGGTTTTCGATCCCCGGTCAAGAACAAGAGGAATTTGGGTGGTTTGTATTTCATCGTTGCTGCTGGAGATCAGGATCGCCAAGGGGAAGCGCTCGATCACATGAAAAATCTTTTCCTCATCCGTTTCCAGGTGATATTTGGGCGGATAAACAGTATTCATTGACTTTCAGTAAGGCCATGTTGTTCCAGGTGGTTACGAATTTTCAACATTATTTCCTGGTCCGTATCTGCATCAAATGCTCTGGCATTTTCCCAATCATAGAACCATACGGGTTTGGTTTTTAGTTCGGGGTCTTCATCCGAGAATCGCGGGAAAATATGGCCATGCAATGCTGGTTCCAGATTACCAAGGATCTCGTAATTGATTCGTATTGCAGCGGTGACATCAAGTAAGGCATCTCCGACCAGACTCATGTCTTGCAAAAATTCGTTACGCTTTTTCAACGACATCGCATTCAGATCCGGTACGACCGGGTCTGGCATTAGCAAACAATAGCCGTGTAAGAACTGCACATCGCCCAGAATTAACCAGCCCGATGGCATACGGGTGATGAGTTGTGGATTGGTTCCGGCTTTACACGCGGCGACTTTTTTATGAATGGCCGTTGACACAATTTTCCCTTTATTTGATAAACCGCAAATTAATTACTGCGGGGTGTACTCATAAAATTGACGGGCGTTGCTGTTTACGTCTTGAGAGTTGTGCAGCGTGACCAGTTTATTAAGTAGCTCACCCGGGTTTTTATCATGGTCCGGCTGGGCCGAAACGGCGGTCAAACTCACAGTGAGATACTGTTCATCCGGTGAATGCGGGTGATGGACACACAGATCATGGATCTTGTCGGCAATCTGGTCTAGAAAATAGCGTTTATCTTCGGTGAAGTCACCTTGCATCAAAGCAACAATACTGTTTTCTTTATAGCGGGCAACGGTATCACTGGCACGTTGCAAATTGGTATTGATCAGATAGGCGATCTTACGCAAGGCTGACTCAGCCGCGGCTAATCCAAAGGTTTTTTTGTAGATCTCGAAATGGTCCGGGGTGAACATAACCAATGTGATGTCTTTTTTCTCGCGCAACCACAAGTGCCAGTCACGCACAAAATGCGATTCAAAATATTCCTGATTGAATAAACCGGTTTGCTGGTCACGGAAGGCCGTTACATGGTTGGCTTTACGCCGAGCTCTTTCGAGTTCATCGCTGGTGATCTTGCCCAGGTTTTTCATGCTGCCGACATAGTGCGTGATGATGCCTTCTTTGGACAATAATGGTCGGATGGTCAATCGATTCCAGAAAGCATCACCGTCTTTGGTGTAATTTCGCAAGGTCACGGTGCAAGAAGTGTTTTGATTCAAGGCGGTATGCAAGTCGTACAATGCGGCTTGTTGTTCGTCGTCATTCTGTAGAAATCGTGGGTTTTTTCCCAGCACATCTTCTTCGGTGTATCCGGTCATTTCGGTGAAGGTCGAATTCACATAACAGACCGACCAGTCCGAGGTGTGATTCTCGGTCACTATAATTCCGGTATCAAAATGGTCGATTACCTGTCGAAATAATTCTTGGCTCAGATCACTCATAATTTAAACCTTTAGGCCTTGCGACCCTGGATAATTATATTTGTAATTAATGCTTGCGACATAATCGCATTAGACAGGGCCTGAATACAAGTAGCAAATGGCTGATCCTGCAAGCTGTCTTCACTCAATAACTGAATTGTAGCAAGCAGGGGTTTTAATTCGACTGTGGTTTCCAGCGGTAGCAGCGCGTGCAAGCCACGGCTGGCGCATAGTAGCTCAATGGCCAGAATATTAACAACATTCTCACAAATATTCAGACACTTACGTCCAGCCCAGGGTGCCATACTGACATGGTCTTCCTGGCCTGCCGAGGTCGGAATGGTGTCCACAGAAGCCGGGTGCGCCAATGTTTTGTTTTCCGACGCCAATGCGGCGGCGGTGACATGCGCCATCATTAATCCGGACTCAAGCCCGGGCGAGCTGGTTAAAAACATATTCAAGGCCGGATTGACCTGCCGCAACAAACAATCTGTGCGGCGTTCTGACATATTTCCCAATTCAGTCAATGCGATGGCCAGAAAATCACTCACAAAGCCCAATGGAGCCGCATGAAAATTACCGCCTGATAAGACCTCGTCGTCAAAGATCAAGGGATTGTCCGACACAGAGTTGCATTCCTTTTGCAGAATTTCTTCGGCGTGTTCGAGTGTGGCCAAAACCGCACCATAAACTTGCGGCATGCAACGCAGGGCGTAAGGATCTTGTACCCGGTCACAGGCGGTGTGACTCTGGTTCACGCTGCTGCCACTTAACAGACTCCGAAAAGCCGCGGCAATGCGCGCCTGGGTGTCGAGGTTTCTGACCTGATGAATGCGCGCATCAAAAGGAGCATAACTTCCGCACAAGGCTTCCACCGATAAGGCTCCCGCCAGGATCGAGGTTTTGAGTAATACACGGGTTTGTCTGGCCGCTTGCATTGCTAAGGCGGCACTGACCTGGGTTCCGTTGAGTAAAGCCAGTCCTTCCTTGGCTTGTAAAACTTCAGGCTTGCATCCGACCGCATGCAAAACTTTTTCAGCCTGCAAAGTTTGCCCGGCATGTTGCGCCTTGCCTTCGCCGATCAAACACAAGGCAAGATGTGCGAGTGGTGCAAGATCACCCGAGGCGCCAACCGAACCTTGAGCGGGAATTCGTGGAATCACATCCTTATTAAGCAAGGCCAATAAGGTTTCAAGCACTTGTGGGCGGATCCCGGACACCCCTTGTGCCAGACTATTGGCTTTTAATAACATTATTGCGCGCACCAGTCCGGGTTCCAGTTCATTGCCCACACCACAGGCGTGACTGCGCACCAGGTTTAACTGTAGTTGTTGCACTTGTTTTGATGAAATACTCTGTTTCGCGAATGCGCCAAAGCCGGTGTTGATGCCATAACAGGTTTTATTATCGGTAACGACACGAACAACTGTATCAACACTTTGTTGCATTCGGGTTTTGGCGCTATCACACAGTTGGGCCTTTACTGGTCCTGCAAAACACGCATGGATGTGTTCCAGCTTGAGGTCATTGCCAGTCAGTGTAATGATATTACTCATGTTGTATTCTCAATGATCAGTCTAAAAAATTTAAATTCAAATTCTAAGTACTAACGGCACATTACTCCCTTGTGCCAAACCTGGTCGGGACCCAAACCACCCAGTTGATAACATAAAAACTCCGGGCCTGGGATGTCCCATAAAGCCAAGTCTGCTTGTTTGCCGACTTCGAGGCTGCCAAGCTTTTGTTGCAAGCCCAGGGCTTTTGCTGCATTCAAGCTGATTCCCAATAAGGCTTCCTGGCAATCAAGACCGAACAAATGCACCGAAAAATGCAATGCGGTTAACAAACTTGGAATGGGTGAAGTGCCGGGATTGGTGTCACTGGCTACAGCAATCGATACCTTATGTTTGCGTAACGAGGCGACGGGTGGCTTGCGGGTTTCTTGCAGAAAGTAAAAGGCGTTGGGTAGCAAAACGGCAACACAGCCGTGTTCGCCCATAACCCGCGCTCCACCTTTATCCAGATACTCCAAATGGTCCGCACTCAAGGCGCCCAGCGAGGCCGCCGTTTCGGCAGCGCGCATATGACTCAATTGTTCGGCGTGCACCCGGGTATTCAGCTTGAGGTCTTGGGCGGCTTTAAATAACTGTGTCATGGCTGCGTTATCAAAAGCGATGTTCTCAACATACATGTCTACAGCGTCGGCCAGATCGTGTTTGGCAATAAGCGGCAACATCTCGGAAATGATCAAATCAAGATATTCATTCTGGGTGGTGTTTTTGGGAATGGTGTGGGCGCCTAGGAAAGTGCTCACGATATTCATCGGCAGGTTTTGCTTGAGGGTGCGGATCGCACCCAGCATTTTTAATTCATTATCAGTATCCAGACCGTAACCACTTTTGATCTCAAGCGTGGTCACACCTTCGCTTTGTAAGGCTTGGATGCGTTGCATGCTTTGCTGGATCAATTCAGCCTCATCGGCCTTGCGAACCGCGTTCACTGTGGCGTAGATGCCACCGCCACTGGCGTGAATCTCGGCATAATCCACCCCGCGTAAGCGCTGGTTATGTTCTGCGCTGCGATCTCCCGCGTACACAATGTGGGTGTGACAATCGATAAAAGACGGTAATAATACGCGCTGTTGTGCATCGATGCTTGTGCGGGCGGCTAAAACACCCTCTGACTGACTTTTGCTGATCGAACTGATCAGGCCATTATCAATCGCAATCTGATCACACTCGGAACACTCAATATTCCCCGACATCGGGTACAATCGTGCATTATGGATAACCAGATCATGCACGCTTTGTTGATCGCTATGTTGCTTCACAGGCCGGTTGATCCAGGTAAATAAAAAAGTCATTATAAGCTGCTAACAGGAATAGGACACAAGATAAGCCGTATGCCCGAATCATTGAGTTTTCAATATGTGCTGACTCCGGATGGATTGCGTGAAAACCAGACCATAACCATCGGAAATGAAGGCCGTATTAGCCGTATCGCGGACGCCAATGCGGCAATTTGCCGACCCGGTCTGGCCCTGCCAGGCATTCCCAATGCGCACAGTCACAGTTTCCAGCGTGCCTTGATCGGCTATGGCGAGATCCCGAATTTCAAAAAAGGCGATGAGAATTTCTGGAGTTGGCGGCAAAGCATGTATGCCCTGGCCAATCAACTCGATGAAAAACAGCTATACGGCATTGCACGCCAGGCCTTTATGGAAATGTTGCAAGCCGGTTTTACCTCGGTGGCAGAATTTCATTATTTGCATCACGATAAGGAGGGCACTGCCACCCTTGCGATGTTGGATGCCATCATTCTGGCTGCTCGCGACACCGGGATCCGATTGCGCCTGTTGCCGGTCTTGTACATGCGCGGCGGTTTTACCTTGCCCGCACAACCCGAACATTACCGTTTTGTGATCGCATCCTTGTCGCAATACTGCAAATTGCTTGAACATTGCAATAAACATGTGGCAACCGGGGTTGCGCCGCATTCATTACGCGCCGTCCCGATTGAAAATATTCCCAAGCTCTTACATTACGCCGAAGCCATTTTGGGTAAAAATTTCCCGGTGCACATCCACATCGCCGAACAAAAAAAAGAAGTGCAAGATTGTCTCAGCGCACATCACGCCTCACCCGTGCAATTACTGGCCGATAGCGTGCCCTTGACCTCGCAATGGAATCTGATCCATGCGACCCACATTAATGGTCGCGAGATGGATCTTCTGGCGCGCGCGCATGCGCAAGTTGTTTTGTGTCCGTATACCGAGGCGTATTTGGGCGACGGGGTGTTTCCCGCTGCCCAGTTTTTCCAGTCGGGTGGCCGTTTTGCGCTAGGTACCGACAGTAACACGCGTATTGATGCGCTGGGTGAAATGCGTTTTCTGGAATACAACCAGCGCTTGATCAGTCGCAAGCGTTCACGTCTGGCTTCCAGTCAGGGTATCGGCCACAGCCTCTGGGATATGACTGCCAAGGCTGGAGCCAAAGCAGTGCAATTTACTGTAGGCGAACTGCAAACCGGGCATTTTGCCGACATCGTGGTGCTGGATACAAAGCGAGCCCCGCTCAACGGTTTACCGGTTGAACGCATGCTGGACGCGGCCGTTATTGGTGGGGCAAGAGACCTGGTGAAAGAGGTGTATGTCGGTGGTAAACAAGTGGTCAATGGGCAGCAACATGTGTTTGCAGATGAGATAGAAAAAGACTTCGCTACCACGATGCGATCTTTGAAAATGGTCTAGGGAAAACTGTGCAAGCTTTTACCTTGACCCAGCCAGTCGGACCCGCACTTCCCGTGCTTGCGAGTATTCCGCATTCCGGCACCTATGTACCAGATGACATCCGGGTCTTGTTTGCGAATAAAAGCGTGGCGCATTTGCCCATGACCGATTGGTTTTTGTATCATCTATACGACTTTTTACCAGGTCTAGGGGTAAGTGTGGTCGCCGCGAATGTCAGTCGCTATGTTATTGATATGAATCGCTCACCCCTCCCATTGGAATTGTACCCGGGTCGGTTCGAGACCAAATTGGTCGCCGATTCAGATTTTCAGGGGCGATCCATCTTTTCCAGTTATCCGTCACAACAACAAATAGATCTGTATACGCAACAAGTGCATGTGCCTTACCACCGTGCCTTGCAGCAATGCCTGACAAGTCTTCAGCAAGCGCATGGGAAAGTGTATTTGTTCGATCTGCACAGTATTGCCAAGTCGGCAACCCTAATCCACGCCGAACTGGATAAAGATATTTATCTGGGCGATCGCGATGGAAACAGTTGTTCCGGGCAATGGACCCAAATGATTGCGGATGAATTTATGCAGCACAAATTCAGTGTGCAAAAGAACCAACCATACAAAGGCGGTTACATTACCCATCACTATGGGCAGGACGCAAACGTTGAAGCGCTACAAATAGAAATGAATCAGGAAGTGTATATGCAGTCCGAACACGCAGGTGATGCACAGCTAGCTGTTCAGTCACAACGCTTCATTCAAGCCAAGACACGTCTTGAGGCTCTGTTTGTTGCGCTGCTGGAATCATTGGAGCACTGAGTGGATCCGGCACGTATAGCGCAATTGTCACGCACTCTGGCATCCCTGATCGAGCTGGTGCCCGAAGTTGAGCAAGATGCCATTGCGCCACAGGAGTTGCAGCTGATCATTGAGGCCAAATATTTTCGGCCTGAACAAGACGAACGCATAACAGAATGGTTTGCCAAGTTTCTGACCATCCGTGGCAATCTGTGGGACATTATTGATACCGCACACGAAGAAGTCACCGTGGGCCTGAAAAATCTGTCTACCTACGAAGAGTATCAAATGTTTGTGATCGGCTATGTCACGGCATGTCATGTGGTACGGCTGGATCGTTTTTTACTCGAACAATTCGCTACCCACACGTTTATCCAGCGCAAACTTAACGAGGGCATTCCACATTTGAATGTGGCGCGAAAACAATACACCCACATATTCGAGTCCTTTATTGATATCGATAATGCGCAGCGCATGTTGATGGTGATGAATTTTGCCGCCAAGGAGCGCAGTAAGATCAAGCGTCTGGCTCAGGATAAGGACGTTGGACAATTTGTGGATAATATCTGGCGTTATCGCGGCTATCTTGATCCAAGCAAACAACAGTATTTAAAACGCGCCCATCATTTTTTACGACACGCGGTCAAACGACGTGGCGCGACCATTAGACAACACACCCAGTTCAAGATCCTGGAAGCCTCGGGTCGGGTTTTTTCCGAGATCAATAATCCTAAACTTAATCGCGTGGATGAGCGAATTCGTGCCCAGGCGCGTGAAATCTTGCTGCCGGGTGACGTGTTGGTTACCCGGCATCGCATGGCATTAACCAATTTTCTGTTACCCGGTTATTGGCCGCACGCCGCCTTGTTCGTCGGTTCGGATAAAGAGCGCGAGGCCTATAAGATTGAACTGGATGCTCGCGTGCAAAAGCGCTGGAACGGCAATAAATGCACCTTTGAAGCCTTAAAAGACGGGGTGTTGTTTCGGCCATTGGAAAATACTCTGGCCGTAGATGGTTTTGTGATCTTGCGTCCGACTATTTCGCAAAATGGCATCAAACAGGCGATCGAGCGGATCGTGGTGCATGAAGGCAAACAATATAACTTTGATTTTGACTTTTTCCGTTCCGACCGTCTGGTGTGTACTGAGCTTATGTATCGCGCTTTTGACGGCATCGAACACATGGACATCGAACTCCGAGAGCGGGCCGGGCGACCAACCTTATCGGCAGAGGATCTGTGCGATCTGGCTTTGGAAACAGCGATGTTCCAGCCAGTTGCTATCTTTGGCGTAAAAGGCGCTAATGGCTTTGAGACCGATGCAAGTAATGTTCCGGAATTGTTACGAGAAAGTTATCGTAAATAAAACCGGTTTAAGCATTTAAGAGATCATGCTACTGTTTGACCAGCTTAGATTAAATGAACAACAGGAGAATTACTTATGCAACGCACATCTATCAATCCGGTCGATTGGGGTCTTCAATTCAGTATGGATCAAGGCGAAATTGTGGAAGGCACAAGCAAACATCTCAGATGCTCAGGTCAGGTCTCGGTCGATCCAGCTCCCGATACCGAGCTGGGTTTTGCTGTCGTATCGCCAAATGATATTCGTGGTCAAATGCAACACAGCTTGCGGAATGTGGATGCCATATTGGAAAAAGCTGGAATGGAAAAAGCCAATATAGTCGCACTCAGATTCTATACAACGGATATCGATGGATTCCTGGCTAATTACGATGTGTATGCTGAATGGATAGCCCCGGCAGGAACTCGTCCACCCCAAAGTTTGTTGGGTGTTAATCGCCTGGTGCTTCCAGAGTTGATGGTGGAAATAGAGATTGAAGCAGCCGCATAAGCAATGAGTGCAAGTGGTTGACCAACGTTTTCGGTGACGTTTTTGTATAAATTTATTATCAAGATTTTATGAAATTACAACGATGAAAAAAATCCTGCTTCTATTACTTGTACTAATCGCCGCTTATTTTTGGCTTGCACAAGACTTTAACAAAGCAGCACTCACTTATTACTACAATGGAAACATCATAACCCTGAATGATGAAATGCCGCGTGCTGAATCAATGGTGGTAGAAAATGGACTGATTATAGAAATTGGTGATTCGATACCGTCCGAACATTTTAAAAATCGCGTTGACCTGGAGGGTGCGACAGTTCTTCCCGGGTTTATTGATAGTCATTCCCATGTCGCCTTGTCTTCATTCCTGGAATCCATGGTAGATTTGTCCGGTTTCACACATTCCAGTGATCGGGCAGTATGGGCATATTTAAAACAAGAAGTCGCAAACTATGAACCCGGTGAATGGATAATCTGTAAAGGCCTGGATCCCATTTTAGTTGCTGATCTGCAAACGCCCGATATTCAGTTCCTGGATGCACTTGCGCCAGATAATCCGGTAATGATCCTGTCGCAAAGTTTGCATACCTATTGGGCTAATTCGCTGGCCTTTGAGAAAGCAGAAATTAGCCGTGATACCGTCAGTCCCAGTGAGTCCAGTTATTACGAAAAAGACTCGCAGGGGAATTTGACCGGTTTGATCGTTGAGCAAGAAGCCTTATTACCTTTTTACGAGATCATGCTGAAGGAAGCCCTTACTTCAAGTGTGTTACTGGATTCCACGGTAAAAGTCATGCAAGGCTACGCCCAAAACGGTAACACCACCGTGGTCTCCGCCGGTATCAGTATTACCAATGCCAAGCCTTTGCGTTTGTATCAGCATCTCTCTGACCAAAAACCGGTTTTTTTGAATCAACTCCTAAGCAAGTTGGGTTTTTTACCCGAACGAGAAGCCAATCCACGACATTTTCTTTATATGCGGCACGACCGGGTTGAATTATTGCCCGAGAATAAAACCGAGAATGATTTTTACAATATTCTCGGGGTAAAACATTGGTACGACGGTTCACCGTATACCGGTTCCATGTATTTGCAAAAACCGTATTTGGACTCAGACTTAACCCGAAACGGCTTGCATATAGCACCAGGTTACGCGGGTAAGGCATTGCTTGCCCCTGGTGAGTTACAGAACTTCATAAAACAATATCATCAACAAGGCTGGCAAATTGCCGTACACGCCCAGGGTGATCAGGCCAATCACGAGGTAGTACAGGCTTTTGCAGATGTGAATCAAACTATGGATGTCACCAGTGGCAGACATCGGATTGAACACGCTTTAATGATCTCGACTGACAGTCTGAATGAATTACACAATATGGGCATGAGCGCGAATTTTCACACCAATCATTTGTATTATTACGGCCAAGCCTTGCAACAAGATATTCTCGGTACAAGGCGTGCTGGAGCAATGTTACCAATCGCATTTGCACAGGGTATTGGTATGCAGTATTCCATGCACGCCGATCAACCCATGTTTGAAAGTAAGCCCTTTCATTTAATGCAAACCGCAATAGAACGCAAAACCAAAGAGGGCACAACTATTGGTATTGAGCATTCAATTCAGGTCGATTCGGCATTAAAAGCCATGACCATTCAAGCAGCCTGGCAAATTGGCATGGAAAATAAGATCGGTTCATTGGAGCAAGGAAAGTACGCTGATTTTATTGTAGTGGACGCTGATCCTTACGCAGTTCCCTTGGAAAAAATAAAGGATATAAAAGTGCAAAAAACCTTTGTGCATGGGAACGAGATAATTACACCTTAAACTTACATGACCAATTCCTTACAAAATGTTGTAAATGTTATAAAACACCCACTGAGTGATGCGGATTTTCAGGTGGAGTGTAAAAATATTCTCGATAAAAATGGTGTATTGTTGTTACCTGATTTTCTGACCAGGAATTCGATCGAATCAATTCGACGTGAAGGCTTGCAACAACAGCATTTAGCGTACTTTTCAGAACGCACGCATAATATTTATTTATCCGAGCCAGATTCAAACTTTCCAGACCGGCATCCTCGAAACCGGCAAATAACTTCCACCAAAGGGTGTATTACCACCGACCAGATCCCGCAAGACTCGTGCTTGCATTTATTGTATAACTCCAATGAATTCAAGAGCTTTCTGTGTTCGGTTTTGAATGAAAAGGCTTTGCATCCTTATGCCGATTCGATGTCATCCATCAACTTGCATTATGCGGATAAAGGACAGCAATTGGGATGGCATTTTGATAATTCATCATTCGCGATTACTTTATTAATTCAGGAACCGCAAAGTGGCGGTGAGTTTGAGTATGTTAAAGATGTACGTGATGCAGATGCGGGAGATGTGAATTATGCAATCGCTACCAGGGTTTTGGATGGTGAAATTACTGCGAAAAAATTAAGCTTGAAAGCAGGTACTTTATTATTGTTTCGAGGTCGCAATGCAATGCATCGTGTAACCCCGGTTATAGGCGAAACAACACGAATGTTGGTTGTGCTAGCCTATAACTCGGAGCCAGGAATTGCCTTATCCAAATCAGCAAGAATGACTTTTTATGGAAGAGTATGAAGAAACAAAGGCATCAAGCAATTACATCTTCGCCGGTTTCACAAACTTCAAGGTCATGCGATCACTTTCACCAATCGCCAGATACTTGTCTCGATCCACATCCTTCAAACGTAAACTTGGTGGCAGTGTCCAGACACCTTTTTCATGCTCGGCAGTATCTTTTGGATTGGCGTTCACTTCAGACTTACCCGCGAGTTTAAATCCAACACTTTCAGCCAGTTCGATCACGTAGGATTCGGTCATGTAACCCGAGGTCATCATATCTTCAACCGCACGACCTTCGGGGGCACGATGTTCGACCACGCCGAATACGCCACCGGGTTTAAGAGCCTGATAAGCAGCCTGGAAAACTTTTTTATCCACTTCGCCTTTGGTCCAGTTATGTACATTGCGGAATGTCAGAACAAAGTCGGCTGTATTGGATGGTGCCAACAAGGTTTGTAATGGTGGATTAAGCGTGGTGACATTGGGTTTGCCATAAACTTCGGTAGCTGTGGCGAATTTGTTCAGTAGACTATTGTGTAAACGCCCGCGATACTCCGGTTCTTTGACATTGCCAAAACTTGCGGCATAAAAGGTTCCTTTGTCGCGTAAATACGGCCCCAAGATCTCCGAATACCAGCCACTGCCGGGCCATAGCTCAACCACCGTGGATTCGGGTTTAACCCCGAAAAATTCCAGGGTTGCGGCAGGATGTCGATACTGGTCACGTGCACGATTTTTGTCGGAGCGATGCTCACCATCAATAGCCATTTGCAATGACTCGCGAATGGTGATGACTTTCGGGGTGCTTTCAATGTACTCGGTTTTTGCCGGCTCGTTTTTACCACAAGCGCTCAACAGCAGAGTAAGAATTAGAATGGAATATAGCCATGGTCGCATGTGATTAACTCCTGAATGTTCCGTTTTTTTTAGTCAAGTAAAAATGATTTGGAAATTATACGGATTTTTGCTTATAGTGAGTGAATATTGATACTCAAAAATACCGTGAATAAGGGAGAGTAAACGTGAAATGTCCTGCATGCATACAGCAAAAAATGGTCCCAGTGCGTTTGGAGTACGGATTACCCGCCATGTCGTGCGTGGATTGCCGCGGGGTTTTGGTTAGTATATTGTCCTATCGCGACTGGCTGGATCGTCAGCCGGAGTTCACTAAAACCGATACTCAGCACGAATTACAAGAAGTTAAAAACACCAAACAGGTCATCACATGCCCGAAATGCTACAAATTGATGACCAAATACCGTTTTTCTTCCAAGGTGGATAATCAGATCGACTTGTGCAAGGACTGCGGCGATGTGTGGTTTGATAATGGTGAATGGAAAATGCTTGAGGATCTGGGCATCAAGGATCATTTCACGGTAATTTTTAACACGCCCTGGCAAGTGCGTATTCGTGAACAAGAATTCCAACAAGATTATTTGGTAAAGCTGGAAGATCAATTAGGCGAGCAAGATTTTAAAACCATCACCAAGCTCAAGGCCTGGATTGACAAGCACAATAAAAAACATGACATTATTCATTATCTGAAAAAAGACCTTTTGTTATGAGCGCAGCTGCGCCATCTATGCAGGACTGGCAAGCCATGGGTGAATATCATCGGCTTTCCTTACCCGGTCTTGGTAGGCATGAGTTGTTTGTTATTGATACTGGCGAGACCGACAAACCGGTCTTGTGTATTTTGCACGGCTACCCCACGTCCAGTTACGACTACTGGAAAGCTTTGCCAATTCTCAGGCAACACTATCGCGTGATCATGCACGACCACCTCGGTTTTGGTTTATCCGACAAACCTGTCGCATACGGGTACCAATTGATCGATCAAGCCTCTTTTGCCTTAGAGCTCTGGAAGCAATTGGGGGTGCAAAGCATGCACCTCTTGGCGCACGACTACGGCACCAGCGTGGCCACAGAGATTATCCATCGCCACAATCATAAGGAACTGGATATTTCTATCGAAAATGTCACCTTATGCAATGGCAGTATGCATATTGAGTTATCGCAACTACGCCCGATCCAAAAATTGCTCAAAAGTCGTTTTGTGGGCCCGTTGATTGCACGATTGGCCAGCAAGCGCACGCTTAAACGCAATTTTCAGCGCATCTATTCCGATGCCAGCAAAGTGGATGACCAAGAACTCGATGCCATCTGGGCCATGATGTTGCATAATAACGGCCGGCGAGTGTTGGCCAGGGTGACCCGATACATTGATCAACGCTATACCCACTGGGATCGCTGGATAGGAGCTTTGCGCGAGACTCAATTGCCAATGCATATTTTATGGGCTGAAGATGATCCGGTGGCGGTGGTGGAAATGGCGCAGGTTATTTCCGACGAGACCAGGAACAGTCGCAAAACCATATTGTCAGGCCTGGGACACTTTCCGATGTTGGAAAATGCTCAAGTCTGGACAAGTCATATTTGATTATCTTCGAATAGTTTTTGGAACAAATAGCTAAATGTTAAAAGTCATATCTATGTCTAAGCGAATATTATTACTTTTTTGTGTTGTTGTATTAACGGCTTGCGAAACTCCGCAAGAGAACATGAACATTGAACCGGCGGTGATGGTTAAAAAAGCGAAACCCGTTTACCCGCCTAAAGCATTGGCGGAAGGCATTGAAGGCTGGGCCTGGGTTCGCTATACCGTCACTGATAAAGGCACGGTTATAAATCCGGTGATAACAAGCAGCAGTCAGCCGGATGTGTTCGACGCTTCCGCTTTATTAGCCATTTATCAGTTTCAATACACGCCCAGGCATGTCAATGGCAAGCCGACCTCGATTACCGGTATGAGTTACCGGTTTGAATACGACCTGGATAAATATCCGGAAAATTACCATCAAGAATAAATACAGGAAAATCTCATGATCAAAGCCTATGCTGCAAACCAAGCCGGTGGAAAACTGGAGCCATTCGAGTACGATCCAGGTGAGCTGGGTCAAGACGATGTTGAAGTGAAGGTCGAATACTGTGGAATTTGCCACAGTGATCTGAGCATGCTGAATAACGACTGGGGCATTACCCAGTTTCCATTTGTGCCCGGACACGAAGTGGTTGGAACCATCAGCCAGGTCGGCAGCAATGTCTCGTCACGTAAGGTTGGGCAACGCGTTGGTATAGGTTGGCACGCAGGATATTGCTTAAGCTGTAAACAATGCATGCAGGGCGACCACAATCTCTGCCGCCAGGCGCAAGGCATCATCATCGGTCGGCATGGAGGTTTTGCTGACAAGGTTCGCGTTCAAGCAGCCAGCGCCATTGTGTTACCCGATGATCTGGATGTGGAAAGTGCCGGTCCATTATTTTGCGGCGGCATCACAGTGTTCACTCCGATCCATGATTACGAATTAAAGCCGACCGGTAAGGTCGGGGTCATCGGCATTGGTGGTTTGGGGCATATGGCGCTCGGATTTTTGAACAAATGGGGCTGTGAAGTAACGGCCTTTACGTCTTCAGAAGACAAAATGCAACAGGCTTTGGAACTCGGCGCGCATAAAACCATTAACTCGCGCGACCCGGAAGCGATCAAAGCCGCGCGTGGTCAATTCGACCTGATCATCTCAACGGTGAATGTGACACTGGACTGGAATTTATACATCAGCACCCTGACGACCAAAGGCCGCTTGCACTTTGTTGGTGCCGTGCAAGAGCCGCTCGCAATCACAGCCGGTTCCTTGATGAATGCACAAAAGTCGGTTTCTTCTTCACCGGTTGGTAGTCCCGCCACCATTGCCACCATGATCGAGTTTGCCGCACGACACGATATCCGGCCCACGGTTGAAGTTTATCCAATGGAAAAAGTCAATGAAGCCATGCAACATCTGGCCGATGGCAAGGCGCGTTACCGGGTGGTATTGAAAATGTGATCAATGAATCACTGCATGATCCAGTAAATGATCGCCGGCAAACTCAGCATCGACATGATCGTGGACAGCATCACCGTGGTCGTGGATAAAGGAACACCGGTTTTGTATTGCTCGGCAAACACATAGGCACTGACCCCGGTGGGTTGGGCTGCAAAAATAACTAAAGCAATTAGCCAGCTGTGCGGCAATGCAAAAACGTAAGTGCCAAACACCCAGGCGAGCAAA
This sequence comes from Gammaproteobacteria bacterium, assembly GCA_013001575.1. Classification (NCBI taxonomy): domain Bacteria; kingdom Pseudomonadati; phylum Pseudomonadota; class Gammaproteobacteria; species Gammaproteobacteria bacterium. The sequence goes on along the minus strand of JABDMI010000036.1, from coordinate 1,435 downwards.
GGCAGCACCAACACCTTGGTCACAGCAATGAAGGTCGCGGCACCCAATTGACCGGACAAGCGATAATGACTCATGGTGGCACCCAATGCGAACAGCGACGCTCCGGTTACCGTATCACCCATGATCTCGGCGATCTTGTCCAGGGTGTAGGGCAGTTTCAGCTCGAAAGAATTCATCACTAAACCCAAAACAATGGCAACCAGAATGGGATTGCGACCCACTGAGTTGAGTAATTGAAAAATGCTTCTCAGGTATGAGGGTTTTTGATCCGGAAAGCCTTCAAACTCTTCCAGGTTCTTGCGTTTGGCGCGTTCCAACAGAATTGTGGTAACCGTGAACAAACTGAGTCCATGAAACGCCAAAATAATAAAAAACGGTACGACGCCGTCTTCACCATAAGTGCTTAACAGCACTGGCAAGCCCAGCAAAACCGTATTCCCAAAAGTTGAACTCATGGCCGTGATTGCGGATTTGGAACGGTCATGCCGGAATAATTTTGCGGTTACAAACAAACTAAATATATACAAAATACCAACCGGAATATAAAAACTTGCCAACAAGTCCAGTGGCAACACATCGGGCAGATCCGAATCGACAAATTTTCGCAGCAGGAACAGTGGAACCGCAAAATAAAACACAAAACGGGTTAATACTTTACTGTTGTTTCCCGATACCCAGTGCAGGCGGGCGGCGGCAAAGCCGAAAATGGCTATGCCGAAAATGGGCGAGGCGATGAGTATGGTTTCTAGCATGAGTTGGGTCCTGACGCGACGCGGCATTATAAACGACTGATCTTCTTTTTGCTGCGATGCGCAATGAAATTGCCGTGTACACAAGTCCGGAAAAGACGAAATACCGGCTGGAACAAACAAGTTTGAGTTACTGAAATTCGTTGGCAGTTTGGTGTGTGCCGAAAAAAATCCATACAGAACAGGTGTTTACCGGATGCGATGCATGTCTACGTAGTTGCACTGATTTTCAAAAGTCAATAATCATGCTATATACAAGCATCAAGTAAAGCGAAGCCGGAGAAGCGACATGGAATTAACGAAGCCACTAAAAGGTATGGGCATTCTATTATTTTTACTGGTCTTTATATTTACCAGTGCAGAGGTTATGGCAAACAAGGTAAAAAAGCTCGAGCTTTCATCACCTCAGGGTTTTGATAAAGCTCCGGTTATCAAGGTGTATTCCACCGATGGTGAAAAGTGGGGGGCAATTGATACCAATCACATCACCAAAGTGACGGCAAATCTATACGCACGCTGTAAATGGGAAGGCAAGGGCAATAAAGCCTATAAGGGAAAATTTTATGTAACTGGTTTTACATTAGATGGCAGCGTCGATCCGGCAAATTTTTTAATTCCGCATCGTAAAACAGTATCCGGTAATTACGCTTATCACGGCAATGATGAAAATTTTAATCCGGTCAAAG
>JABDMI010000035.1 GCA_013001575.1 Gammaproteobacteria bacterium | reverse complement strand
TACCAGTCTTGCAATTGTTGCTGTGGTTTATTGAGCACAAAGAGCTGGCATTGAATGCACGCTATATAGAGTTTTTTCTGAATACCTTGATGCTGGCCAGTCTTGGCGCATTAGTGATCTGTACACTGGCAATTTTGGTCACGGCTTTGCAGCGTAATTTTTTACATCGGCGTTCGCAGAATGCCCCGCAATTTTTTCCGCGCTTACTGGGGCGCCTGATGACGATCGGTTACGCCATTCCAGGCACAGTATTGGCGGTTAGCTTGTTTGTGCCTTTGGTCTGGGTCAGTAAGCAACTTGTTGCAAATACTCCAATCAATCGTTTGCTCTTAACGGGCAGTCTGTTCGCCTTGATGCTGGGTTACACCATTCGGTTTTTTGCCGTGGGTTTTCGTCCGATCGATACACAATTACAACGCTTGTCACCAAATTTTGACGAGGTTAGCGAGAGTCTGGGTGTCGCAGGATTAAGTAAATGGAAAAAAGTGATCTTGCCATTATTGCGTCCTGGAATCTTAACCGCCCTGGCCTTGGTGTTTGTGGATATCATGAAAGAAATGCCACTCACGCTGATGACGCGCCCGTTCGGCTGGGATACTTTGGCTGTGCAGATCTTTGAATTAACCTCGGAAGGCGAGTGGACACAGGCGGCAATCCCGTCCCTGGCAATTGTTATCGCTGGATTGTTGCCGGTGTATTTTCTCAACCGGCAGCGTGCTAAAAGCGAGATTTATTAAACACTGGTCATTATGCAATTAACTATTAAAAATTTATCCCATGCTTTTGCCAATAAACCGGTACTTGATGATATTAATCTGGTTTTACAGAATGGCGAGATCGGTTGTTTACTCGGGCCCAGTGGCAGTGGCAAAACCACCATTCTGCGTTGCATAGCCGGGTTTGAAACACCGCAACAGGGTGAAATTTACACCAACAGCGAACTGATCTCATCGCCGGCCAAACAAGTCGATCCACACAAGCGTCATATCGGGATGATGTTTCAGGATTTTGCCTTATTACCGCACTTGAGTGTGGCCAATAATGTGGCCTTCGGTTTACATCAGCTGGATAAAAAAAGCCGCCAGGCAAAAGTACAAGAAGTGTTGCAAGTGGTCGGGCTTGAAGACATGGCCGACAAACATCCACACCAATTATCCGGTGGTCAACAACAACGCGTGGCCCTGGCACGGGCAATTGCACCAAACCCGCGTTTGATCTTAATGGATGAACCTTTTTCCAATCTGGATGTGACTCTACGTAAACGTCTGGGTGCGGACATTCGTCGCATTCTCAAGCATTACCAGATCACAGCACTGATGGTGACGCATGACCAACATGAAGCATTTGTATTTGCCGATAGTATCGGTGTGATCAAAGACGGTCAGCTGCAACAATGGGATAGTGCGTATAATCTTTACCACAAACCGGTTAACCGTTTTGTCGCCAATTTTGTAGGACAAGGCAGTTTTGTTAATGGCAGGGTTACCAACAAAGGCACGGTGATCATTGAACTGGGGGAATTGCATGGCCAGATATCCACCGATGTTGAACCCGAGCAGATTGTGGATGTCTTACTCAGGCCCGATGATGTGATCCATGATGATGACAGCCCGGTAACTGCCATAGTTTTACACAAAGCCTTTCGCGGAGCAGATATCCTGTATACCCTGGCTTTAGAGAGCGGTGCTACTGTCTTGTCACTGGTGCCGAGTCATCATGACCACGCCCTTGGAGAACCGATAGGAATAAGGCTCGAAGCCGATCATATTGTTGCATTTAAAAAATAACCAAGAATTGAATTTTTATGTCTCAAAAAAATACCACAAAAGAATCGTCCGTTACCGATAATACTGAGAACATGCCGCTGACCAGATGGCAGGCCTTCAAAAAAGAATGGGGCGGTTTTCTGATCCTGTTGTTTTGTCTGTTCTGTTTCCGTTCGGTGATAGCAGACTGGAATGCTGTACCAACCGGTTCAATGAAGCCCACGATCTATGAAGGGGATCGCATCTGGGTGAACAAACTCAGTTACGGCTTGCGTATACCGTTCACCAACATTCGAGTGGCAACCCTGGGTCAGCCCAAGCGTGGCGAGATTGTGGTGTTTCCCGAACCCATTAGTGGCAAACGCTACATTAAACGTGCCATAGGCATACCGGGTGACCTGATCGAGGTTAAGGATAATCTGGTTTATTTAAACGGCAAGCGTCTGGATTATCGCGAATATACACCCGAGGAATTAAAAACCTTTGCTGATGTGCCAGGAAGCTCACTGGATGAGAACAATGATTTGTTCTTCTGGCTGGAAGAGAGTATCGGAGATACCACGCACCCGATCCAGATCCTGTATCCGCAATACAATCGTGACACCCGTTATCGTTATTACCGGGCCATCGAAGTACCGAAAGGCAAGATTTTTGTAATGGGTGACAACCGTGACCAGTCGCAGGATTCGCGTCGCATAGGGCTTGTCGACACCAATACTCTGATTGGAAAAGCCACCCGGGTCGCGTGGTCGCATAATTACGATAATTACTACTGGTTTCGCGGGAAGCGGTTTTTCAAACCGATCGACGAGTTATCTGAAACCGACTGAGCAAAATAATATCTGGTGAATAATGTTGCGTGAAATTAGTCAGGAATTATTTTCTTCAGGATCTTTTTTTACAGACGCTCTGGTATACCCGCGCTGCTTGCGTAGCGCATCGCGTAAAACATACTCGATCTGACCATTCAAGCTGCGCAGTTCGTCATTCGACCAGCGCTGTAACTCGTCCATGAGTTCAGGCGGCAAGCGGAGTAAAAAGGACTTCTTTTTTGACATACCGTAATTTAGTGATTGTTTACCGGATCATTGTCTTGGGTTTTATACATCACATGATCGTCGTAGAGCACACTGTAGTAATGCTTGAACCAGTGTTGTTTGCGTTCCACTTTGATGCGGTGTTTTTGCTTGCGCTCATCCTTGAAATAATAATCAATTATCGGATTGCTCATTCCATTGGGCACTGAAATATCGCATAAACGGTCATCGATAAATAATTTAACACTGGCGCCAAACTGATAAATACGCAAACGATACTCACGCCGTTGTTTGGTGAATACATAATCTTTATACTTGTTATTCATACTTGATGGTCCTGATCCGGGAGAGAAGAACATCAGCTGTATAAGCTGCCGGTATTCAAGACCGGTTGCGCGGCTTTGTCACCACACAGTACCACCAGTAAGTTACTCACCATGCTGGCCTTACGCTCTTCATCCAGGTTGATAAGACCATCATCTTCCAGGCGTTTTAAGGCCATTTCCACCATGCCCACAGCGCCGTCGACAATCCGAATACGTGCCGCAACAATCGCATCAGCCTGTTGGCGTTGTAACATGGCGCTGGCAATTTCCTGGGCATAAGCAAGGTGTGAGATGCGCGCTTCAATCACTTTTACACCGGCATCATCAATACGCTCTTGCAACACTTTGGTTAAAGCTTCGGTCACCGCTTCAGTATCACTGCGCAGTGATTGTTCGTCATCACTATCAAAGGTGTCGTAGGAATAGTCCATGGCCAGCTGACGTAATGCGGCTTCAGATTGTATTCTCACAAAGGCGTTGTAGTCATCCACATCAAAGATCGCACGTGCTGTGTCAACGACTTTCCATACAACTACAGTTGCTATTTCAATCGGATTACCGCGGTTGTCATTAACCTTGATGATCTCGCCATTTAGATTATTGGCGCGTAAAGAAACCTTTTTCTTTTTATATAAAGGATTCACATAACTGAAACCTTCGGTCTTTACTGTGCCTTTGTATTTTCCGAATAAGGTCATCACGGCCGACATATTGGGTTGCAGGGTAAAAAATCCTCCAAGACACACGACAAAAATTACAATGCTGAAGATCACTGGCAATACGTATTCGGGGCCGCCATAACCAATCGCGGTTTTCATCCAGTAAGCAAGAGCAAGTCCGACCAGGATTGCGACGGGCAATGCGAGCCAACCGTTCACGGCCTTTTTAATGAATTCATTGGTAACGTTCATGTTGTTCTCCTTGGGTTCAACGAGTTGCATATCAGTATGATATCAAATTGATATCTATCATAGATGAGAACGCACTAGCAGGCAAGGAATTTCACTTAATTGATTTAAAACAGTGGGTTAGAGATTGAATGAAAATGATTATTGTACAATATAATGTACATATATTAGCGACTTTGCTGCCGTATGAGGTATAAGAACAAGGGGACTCCAATAATTGCAGTCAGGGCGCCTACCGGTAGTTGTTGTGGAGCAAGCAGGGTGCGTGCCGCGGTATCCGCCAAGACCAATAACGAGCCACCGGCCAATACCGACGCTGGTACCAGCCAGCGATGATCACCGGTTTTCCACAAACGCATCAAGTGTGGAATGATCAAGCCAATGAAACCAATGGTGCCGCCAATGATCACAGCACTTGCGGTCAGTATGGCCGCGAGAATAAAAATAATCCGTCGCGTTGTTGTGACATTCAATCCCAGTAATTCCGCCTGATCATCGCCTTGCGCGAGAATGTTCATCGGACGGGCCAGTAAAAAACCAAAACCACTGGCCAAGAATAAAAGTAACAAGGCAAGTCCTGCATGACGTGCAAAACTCAGATCACCCATTAGCCAAAACAACATACTCTTTAAGGGTTTGGCCGGACTTACGGCCAGAACCAAGGTAATCAGGGCTCCCCAACCCGCCGCTAGAACAATTCCTGTCAATAGCAACCGATTGGAAGACCAACGCCCTTCGCCCCGGGCAATTACAAATACTAAGAATATGGACAGCAATGCACCTGCCGCAGCAAACACATACCCTAATGAATAACCCGCATTAAAATACAATCCGATCAGGGCGCCAAAAGCCGCGCCTCCACTGACACCCATAATGTATGGATCCGCGAGCGGGTTTTTTAACAACACTTGCATTAACACACCGGCGAGTGCGAGCAACCCTCCTACTGCAAACGCTGCCAGGACCCTGGGCAAACGGAGTTGCTGGATAATTTGCTGGAAACTACTGTTGTCTTGATCCAGAAATAGTGTTTTTAATACTTCCGAAAAAGGTATTGGCACTGAACCCACACTAAGCCCGACAACACTCACAATGAATGTTAGCAATAATAAATACAAAAGGGCAATAATGTGTTCGCGGTTCATGCAGTGTTGGAGATTTAGTAACTAAAAATAGAATAATACGCGATTCACGAGTGCGAAGCTTTCTAATGTTAACAATTTTTGATCGAGGGTTTAAATTTAGGCAATGGACACAAGTCTAGTAGAACATGTGTCGTGTAATTGTAATATTGGCTAGTTTTGTTGTGTGCCAACCCTTATTAATATTGGGTTAGGGTTAACGGCTACCGGGTTATCAACTTCATACACTAGGCTCAAGTCATTAAGTGAATCCGTATAAAAATAACAGGCACTACAACTTTCACTAATTTGCCTGAACCCGCTTCTCAATAAGAGCTTTTTGGTGAACACAGGCGAATTGTTAAAACGTTCGTTTGAAATGAATTATTGAAATCACTTGGCAGAACCCTCTGTCTGTGAAAAAATCAGAGATAACGCTACTTTAGCGAACAGAATTGTTTAATTCATCATGACTGATCATATCGATTCAGAAGGTTACCGCGCGAACGTGGGAATCATTCTGACCAATGGTTCCGGCAAATTATTGTGGGCGCGGCGCAAAGGCAAGCGCGGCTGGCAATTTCCTCAAGGCGGAATCGACCAGGGCGAATCCGCCGAAGAGGCTATGTTTCGTGAGTTGCAGGAAGAAGTTGGATTATTGCCCCAGCACGTCAAGATCCTGGGTAGCACGCGCGACTGGTTGCACTACCGCTTACCCAAGCGTTTTCAAAGACTCAATAACATCATCCCGGTGATCGGACAAAAGCAACGCTGGTTTTTGTTACGACTGACCAGCGATGAAGATAAAGTCAAACTGGACAATACTTCACACCCGGAGTTTGACCGCTGGCGTTGGGTGAATTATTGGTACCCGGTTTCGAATGTGATCTATTTCAAGCAACAAGTGTATCGCAAAGCCTTAAAACAATTGTATGTGCATTTGAGAAATGATCAGCACGATCAAGACCAGAGAGACCAGGAAGGCCAGAATTCAGAAATTCGCAATAAAGAGAATAAATCAAAAAACTAAATACCAATCATCAAGTACGATGAGTAATCTATTTGCCTAGGAGTAATACATGTCCAGTTTCATCAATCAATGCGTTAAAAGGTGCACACCATGGCTGCTTTGTCTGAGTGCCTTTTTGATGATTTCCTGTGCCGCCAGTACTCCTGCCGACAATATGGACACAAGTACCGGTAGCGAGAGCTTTTCAGAATTCAAAAATAATTTTATTGAAGAACTCTGGAAAGATAACCCGGGTTGGGCTCTTTACAACGGGTATTACAAATACGATGATCAATTAAATGTGCCAACGGCAGATTTCCGAGCAGCCCGCGTCGCAAAAACCAAAGCAGCTTTAGCCAGCCTGCGTGACAACTTCGATCCTGACGAATTACCGGCAAGTGACGCGACCGACTATTTCATTATTGAAAATCAATTGAAATCAGGTATTTGGTACAGTGAAAAATTCCGCTCACATGAGTGGAATCCATCCAGCTATAATGTTGCAGGCGCTTTCGGTTTGATACTGAACACCGATTACAAACCCATGGATGACCGCTTGCGTACTTTCTCTGCGCGCATGCAAAATATCCCCGCCTACTACGCTGCTGCCAAAGCCAATATCAAATTCCCAACCCTGCAACACACCGATCTGGCGATCCAGCAGAATACCGGCGCCCTGGGGGTATTTGGTGATAACCTGAAACAAAAAGTTGCTGAATCGGGATTGAGTGCCGGTGAGCAAAAAGAATTTGACGCCAAGCGTCGAGCGGCAATTGAAGCGATCAATGATTATCTTGGCTGGCTTAAAGCCAAAAAAACCGAATTACAAGCGAATAACAATGCCCGTTCGTTTCGAATTGGCAAGTCCCTCTACGATGTTAAATACAAACTCGATATAGTCACCGAATACACGGCTGATGAGATTTTTGAGCTGGCCTTGCAAGAAAAAGATCGCTTACACAATGCCATGATCGAGATCAGCCATGAACTGTGGCCAAAATATTTTAATCGCGCCAAACCACAGGATAACCTGGTGATGGTCAAGGAACTGATCACTGAGATATCGAAACAACACACCGACAGAGATAATTTCGTACAGGCCGTGCGTGAGCAGATTCCAACATTAGTGGAATTCGTGAAAAAGCACGATTTACTCGAACAAGATCCGAGTAAGCCCCTAGTAGTACGTGAAACCCCGGAATACCAACGCGGGGTGGCCGGAGCATCGATCAATTCACCGGGTCCATACGATCCAGAAGCAAATACCTATTACAACGTCACCCCACTGGATCATTACGATGAGGCGGGGGCTGAAAGTTATTTGCGTGAATACAATGACCGCATGTTGCAGATCCTTAACATTCATGAAGCGATCCCTGGGCATTACACTCAATTGGTGCACGCGAATAAATCGCCGTCCCTGATCAAATCGATTCTGGGTAATGGCGCTATGATCGAAGGTTGGGCGGTGTATACCGAGCGCATGATGCTGGAACAAGGCTATGGTAATAACGAGCCCGAACTCTGGTTGATGTGGTACAAATGGAATATGCGTGTGGTCATGAACACCATTCTGGATTACAGCATTCACACTCAGGGCCTGACCGAAACGGAAGCGCTGGATCTCATGATCAATCAGGCTTTTCAGGAGGAGTCCGAAGCCAAAGGCAAATGGCGCAGGGCAACGCTGTCCTCAGTGCAACTCACCTCGTATTTCACCGGCTACAAGGAAATCTATGATTTTCGTGAAGAAATGAAGGCCACCAAGGGCTCTGAATTCAATCTTCGGGATTTCCATAATGAATTCTTAAGTTATGGAAGTGCTCCGGTGAAGTACATAAAAACTTTGATGAGAAATTAATCTCGTCTTATTTAAACAGGAGAACGACAATGATTGGATATGTAACTTTGGGCACCAATAATTTTGATGCCGCCGCAAAATTCTATGATGAGTTACTCGGTACAATAAATGCAGGTCGTTTTATGCAAGATGATACATTCATCGCATGGGCCATATCGCCCGGTGCACCCGCCATCAGTATCATCAAGCCGCACAATGGTAATGCGGCGAGTGTAGGGAATGGCACCATGGTAGCAATTGCACTGGACAGTCCTGAAAAAGTCGATGCATTTTATAACAAGGCACTCGAACTCGGCGGCACTTGCGAAGGTCCAGCTGGTCCACGTGGTGAAAATTTTTATGCCGGGTATTTCCGTGATCTGGACGGCAATAAACTCAATGCATTTTGTATGCCGGGTGCAGCTTAGTAAATCAGAATACTGGCAGAGAAGAAAATGCAAGAACAACTTAAGATCGTCGATTTCAAACCCGAATATACCAAAGACTTTTATGCAATCACCATAGAATGGGTTGATGGTATGTTTGGCATAGAAGATGTTGACCGGTATTACATTGAGCATCCTCAAGAGAACATCATTGATAAGGGCGGTTCCATCTACTTTGTTGAACACAAAAACGAATTGATAGGAACAGCCGCCCTGGTTTGGTGTGATGAGCCGGGAACCATCGAATTGATCAAAATGGGGGTGTACCAAAAAGCCCGTGGATTAAAGGCCGGGCAAATATTGATGGATGAGTCGATACGACGCGGCAAGGAAATGGGGGCAAAAAAAATGTATCTGGAAACACATTCTTCCTGTGTCGCGGCTATTCATATGTATCGTAAAGCCGGATTTGTGGATGCGCCGGTACATGAGGGATGTGAATACGAGCGCTGTAATCTGGCTATGGAACTGGTTTTGTAGATTTATTACGTAAATCAATTTCAGAATTTCTACATGCACATAATCCAAATAGATCGTGAACCGGTCGAGCTATTTAAAATACTCAAATTCGAAGCGCTGGTATCGAGTGGCGGCGAGGCTAAGCGGGTTATCGCCAACGGCCTGGTAACGCTCGATGGTGTTATCGAGACTCGAAAACGAAAAAAGATCATCTCTGGCGATGTGATCGGGTATGCCGGACAAGAGTATGTGATTGAGCTTTTGGAATAGGCTGATCAGATGAAGTGTGACCCCATTCACAGTGTAACTTCGGGAGAATCTGTATCCTGTGGATATGCTGCAAGAAATACAAAAAGTCCGGCAAATCCCTAACGAACCATTCAGACGCTGGTTTAATGACAAAAATTCTGACTTGATCATCTGGGAAGATGATGAAAGGGCAATCTGTGGTTTTCAATTTTGTTTTTCTAAAGGTCAAACTGAAAAATCTCTGACCTGGAAAAAGGGCAAGGGTTTCCAGCAAGCGCTGGTTGAAAGCGGGGAGAGTGAATTGCATAAACACAAAACCACACCCTTTCTTATGGTGAATACAAATTTTGATTTCAGTAATATTGTTGAGTTATTCAAATTCAGAGATCGTGAGTTGGAATCCAGAATCAGTCAATTTGTTGTAGCGAAAATGCAAGACTATTTAAAGAAGTCCTAAATACACACCATTATCATTGAGTCTAGAACTGGCCCGTAGCATGACCAAATTTTAGTAATGCCAGACGATTGCCCAACTCTGAACGAAATCTGTCTTTCTCAATAAAACGCACCAGTCTTCATAAAATTTACTTGAAAGAAAATCCAGCTCATCACACATAATCGTCTGCTGTGTCTTGAGCTGAAAAGTCCTAATAGCTTACGGTTTCGCTTGCCTTTTAGTTTAAAGTAAATGATAATCATTCTCATTAACAAAAATACCAGCCCAAATTCTCATCATGAAAAATCATCTAACGTACTGTTTTTTAATAGTATTTGTCTCCTTTTATCAATTTTTTACCCCATTACTCGCTGACGATCTAAAGGCGCAAAAAGACAATCCCATCGAATTTGTAACCGTAATCGGTTCCAGAAAAAATGCCTTTGATGAAGCCGGTTCGGCTGACTACATCAGTGTTGAGGATCTGGAGGAATTTCTGTACACCGATCCGATGCGAGTCTTGCGTCAAGCACCGGGCGTGTACGTACAAGAGGAAGAAGGGTTTGGATTACGACCCAATATTGGCATTCGTGGCTCAGGGGCTGATCGCAGTAGCCGCATTACTTTACTGGAAGACGGCGTATTGATCGCTCCGGCACCGTATGCAGCGCCCTCGGCGTATTATTTTCCCACTCAACAACGTATGTCGGCAGTTGAAGTATTAAAAGGGCCTGCTGCAATTCGGGTCGGATCACGCACTGTGGGTGGCGCGATCAATTTTGTTTCAACTCCGATTCCTGAAGCGAATCAGGGAAACATTACAGCCTTGTTGGGAACTGACGCGACCAATCAATTGTTGGCGCGCTATGGTGGTCAGTCTGGAAAATTCGGGTATTTACTGGAATTCACCAATAATGGCAGTGACGGTTTTAAATCCATTCCAAACATTAAAGCGGATGCACATAGTTTCGACCTACAAGATTATTTAGCAAAATTTTCTTACAACTTTGAGTCCACACAAGGTGCGAGCAATCATATCGAATTAAAATTGTCTAAAACCGAACAAGATGCCGACTCCAGTTATCTTGGTTTGACGGAATCCGATTTTTCTATTGACCCGTTTCAACGCTATGCAGCCAGTCAATTGGATAATATCAAAACCGATCATGAGCAGATTCAAGTCAATTATGTGTTTACACCGGCTGCAGCTGATTGGCAATTGGGCGTAAGCGTTTACGATAATCAGTTCAGGCGAAATTGGTATAAGTTACAAACCACGGCTACAGCTAGCCTTGCTGCTATTTTAGATGATCCGGACATGTTCGCAGTCGAATACGGCTGGTTGAATGGTGCAATCAATAGCCCGGATGATGCGTTGGAAATTCGTGCCAATAAACGTGAGTACTACGGCCGTGGAATACAATCTGAGATCAATTGGGAAACGTATTTTGGTACAACGGGTGTGGTTTGGAATGCGGGTGTCCGTTTTCACAAAGACCAGGAAGACCGTTTTCAAGACCAGGATAAATTCAAAATTGAAAATGGCATTATGCAAATGACCACAGATGCGGCACCCGGTTCGCAAACCAATCGTGTGAGCAATGCGGAGGTCTTTGCTGCGTTTGTTGAGGCAGACATTGATATTGGCAAATGGTCATTCAAGCCGGGCGTGCGGTTTGAGTCAATAGATCTAATGCGTAACGATTATGCGAAAACCGATCCGGCTCGAGTGTCAGGCCCAAGCAGAGTGCGCGAGAACTCTATCGATGTACTTATTCCGGGAATTGGAATCACTTATGCACTAAGTGACAATTTGCTCTTGTTGGCTGGTGTACACAAAGGCTTTAATCCACCAGCGCCGGGTTCGGCATCCGAGGAAGAGGAAAGTTTGAATATTGAAGCGGGCTTGCGTTTTGACGGGGATGAATCCTATCTGGAAGCGATCGCCTTTAATAATGATTACAAGAATATTGTGGGTACGGTTACCGCTTCCACAGGCGGTGATGGCAATATCGGCGATCAATTTGACGGGGGAGAGGCCACAGTGAATGGTCTGGAATTGAGCCTGGGTCGGGATATAGCTATATCAAATGGTTTGATCATGCCATTGAATTTGTCGCATACCTGGACCAGTACTTTTGAATTTGATAACAGTTTTTCCAGCGGTTTTGGACCCTGGGGCGAAGTAATTGCAGGTGATGAAATGCCGTATATTCCCACGCAACAATATCAGGCGAGTATTGGATTGGAGGGCATCAAATGGTCAGCCAAGTTGTTGGCAAATTACACTGGAGAACGCCGCACTCGGGCTGGTCAGGATAATATAGATATTCTCGATTCTTATTTGGTTTGGGATATGAGTGCAGACTATCAAGTGAAAGAAAATTTACGTCTATTCACACGCCTGGAAAATGCATTCGATAAAAACTATATTGCCGCTGCTAGACCAATTGGCCTGAGACCAGGGAAACCAAGATCGTTTGTGATGGGTGTGAATTACCAGTTCTAACTTTATTCCTAATGCGAGAGGGATTGAGTAAGTTCAGGGTGACAGCATCAGATTAAAATGGTTTGGCCACAGCCAGAATGACAATGATAATCAATAACACGGCTGGCCCTTCATTGAAATACCGCAACCATTTGCTGCTGCGTTTTTTTATGCCGTCACGCAAGTCGCGCTGAATCTTATGGCAATAAAAATGATAAATGATCAAACCCGCTACAAATGCCAATTTCGCATGCAGCCAGCCGCTTTTCATAAGGGCAGGGTTTTGTCCTAATAACCAAAAGCCAAATACAACAGTCAGCAGCATGCCGATGCTCATGATGATAAACAGTTTGCGTTCCATCACAATAAATCGTTGATGTGAAAGGTCATCATTACTTTCGGTGTGGTAAATGAACAGACGCGGCAAGTAAAACAGGCCGGCAAACCAGGTCACCATGAAGATGATATGCAATGCTTTGATGTATAAATACGGCATGAAAAACTATCCAATAATTAATGGGTAATTTTACCTAAGTCTTGCACAAAATGTATTTTTCTTTTGAACATTAAAAAACCCTGCAGTGCAGGGCTGAAAATGGTTTTGATGTGCCAGCTTATTGGTGTTTCTGCCTCATTTCACCAGCATTCGTTTGTTGTTGTAACAAATCCTTCTCCTTTAGCAACCTTGGCTCCCGCTGAAGTCATGCCAAAGGCTACACAGGTTTTATCTTTTTTCTGGAATGTACTTTCTGTTACAGCTGAGATTGCGTAACTATTGGCAATGCCAGACGCGCCCGCAGCAATGGTAATCCGGTAGTGACTGTTTTCCGACAAAGCCGATGCCGCATCTGCACCAGGCAAACTGAAATTGGTCATATCAGTGGTATATGTCCGGTTAACAGCGTAATACCTGGCCAGTTCATTGGACAAGGTGTTCAAGGCCGTCCTTGCATCGGCGCGGTTGGCCTTGCGCACGGTGTTCTGATATGCCGGAATCGCTATCATGGCCAACACTCCCAAAATGGCAACGGTGATCATTAACTCAACCAAGGTAAAGCCCATTTGTTTATTCATCTTTTTTCTGTCCTGAAATTAATTGTGCTATTTGATATACGCGTAAATACCGGGCCCAATTGAAGAGCCCGGTATTATCTCTGTTACTGGTCGGGAACAAACTCACGCCAGTACAAGCGCTGCGATTCAAAGTCTGCAAAGGTGTCATCCTGTTCCGGGATCAGACAATCTTGTGTGAGACATAACTCCTCATCCGGAATGGTCGGAATGGTGTTATACACAGGTAACTCGCCATCATTCGGGTCAGTTGGATCTGTCGGATCAGAAGGATCTTCCGGACCGCCAGTTAATGGATCATTTTCGTCCAGCGTGTAATAACTGTTTGTGATGTTAGAGTCAAACTGCTGAACAAACCGTTCACCAGTGATTCTTTCAAATTGTTTGTCGTAGTTCTCTTTAAATAAATCTACGGTGTAGCAACTACCAGACCAGTGGTGGAACAGAGTGGCTTCCCAGATCATGCCGTCACCGATCATGTGATTACTAATATCGGCCGGCGAGGTACCGCCTTTAGGCAAAGCGTAACCCAATTTATGGATACCAGGCCCGCGATTTTTGTCTATTAGTTTAGTTACTGGGTGGGTTGGCCACCAGCTTTCATCAGCATCTTTGGCGTAGGGAGCAATTATTTTACCGGTTGCATCAACCAGATGAGTCGCGTCCAGGAGTTGCACGGTGAGTGCACCATTACGATATTCGCCATCCGGTGATAAACGGTTCTGTTTAATACAGCCGGTGTTGGTACCAACCAGGCCACCAACGCCCAGAGCGCCTCGATCAAACTCCATGCGGAATGAGCGGCTTTCAACGGGTAAGGGATTTGGTTGACCATCGACGCCGTAATCTTCCGATTCAAGTTGTCTGATTCCATTGGCGTATTCCACAGGGTTGGGCTCATTCAGTTTGTATACTCTGAATTGTTCTTCAATATTTCCATTTTTATCGGTAAAGGTTGATATGCCACCACCTGCCAGCCAACGCTTCATGCGTGCACGGTAATCTTTCACCGGAATTTTTTCTCCGTTGATATTCAGAATGCCGCCCGGTGATAAATGGGCATTGGTAATACCGATAATGAAATATTTATTAGGTGTGGAACCAGGCTGACTCGGGGCCGGATCACCCATGGCATCGTCTACGCTACGATGTTTACTGGGAATTTCCATGAAGTCCACAATGTGGCCGTATTTGTCATCCCATTTGTGGGTGTGGTCATCGGTTTTGCCACCGCTGCCAGTGTAATTTGGATAGGTTTGGCTGGAAACATCCAGGTCCATGTGCCCGCCGATCAAACCAAAGTCTTCATTACCAGGAAGTGGCTCACCGGTTACCGGATCAATGAATGAAGGTTTGAATAAACGGTTGATCAATGCCGCAACCATCTGGTTGTTGACAATTCCAAAACTTGGACGGGCTGCAAAACCTGTGCCGATGTTCACCGCACTCGGGAATTTAAACAGATCGATCTGGGTCGGGGTGGCATTCGGGTCGTTCGGGTCGCCCACAAAATCCGGATCATCGATGGTGAACTTCACGCGATCATCGTTCAGTTCATCATCGGCTACACTCGGGTCGTGATTAGCCTGGAACATGCCATCGCCATTGGTATCAAACACCAGGCGCTTGGCCGAGCCGCCGTTACGACGATCCAACTGGAACCACCAATTCTCACCATCGTTATCCGGACGGGTAGGATTATTGGTAACAAACTGCAGACTCTTATCCAGAATAGAAACTTGTTGAAGTACCCGGCCACCCGCGCGCGTGCCAATGTTTTTAGGGTCGGTTGGAGTGATCCAGCCCAAATGTTTGTCGGAACCCGTGTAATTCGGGTGCCAGCTCGGGCGTTTGTCCGAGACGATACGAGCTGTGTGCACGCCGTCTTGATGGAGTATTTCGGTCATGACCTGCTCAAGCAAGTCAGATTTGCGAATTGGAATCTGGCCGGTTGTCACGTCGACACCATCCGCGGTGGTGGTAGTAGTACGTGATGTCCAGGCCGGACTGTCCCAGATGCCGTGTACATGATGACGGGATCTGTCCGCTTGATCGGCTTTAGCTAACAGCCGACCGGTTCCAAAGTAGACCATGAGGCCAGCATTTTTCCCGTTTGGATGAAAGCCGACCACCGGTTTTGTGGTGATCGATTGTTTCACAAATGGCGTGCCATCCAGATTGGTATCACCCGGCACCGGTTGATACAAAGGCTTACCAGAGTATGCTACTCCCCATTTATTCGGGTTTGCATCGGAAAGATCGAACTTCCATAAATTGCCATTCAGGTCACCGGCAAAAGCGAAATCGACTTTACCGTCTTCACCGAGGTCTACAGTGGTCGGCGTGCTGAGTCCGTTTGCCGCATCGTCGGAAACAACGATTTCTTTAATAACGCTGCCGTCATTAATGTCCAGAATAAATAATGAAGCACGTCCAGTGCTGCTGCCATACCCATTACCAACTACCGCGGCCCACTGGCCGTTGTTCAACTGGATAATCTCGGCACCGGCATAGGTGTAACCAAGGTTGCCCATGTTGGCGTCTGCAGAATTGACTTCCCACATTACGCGGCTGCCCGCACCACTGGTGGAATTGTCATTACTGGTGATTTCTGCGGTTGAGCTAACATTCAAGGCAAAGAGCCCCTTGCCGCCACCGCCCAGGGTACCGACCAGAACCGTTGCCCAGGTAGTACCAATGGCTGCCGATATCACAGTCTCACCTGTGGCTAATGGCCCATCAACGAATTTGTAATGCACTCTGGCTTCATTGAAATCGTACTCGGTCAACATAGGCAGTTTCGGAAATAGCGTGGCAGGGATGTAGGCAAAGGTTTCTACACCGGTTTCGGCATCAAAAGCGTGCAACATGCCATCATTGCCACCGACATATACGCGTCCCGGACGGCTCACGTTTGCGGCGTAATAGGCTAGGTAACTGGTATCCAGATAGCGTGCATTTGGTGCGCCGACATAGACCGGATTGGAACCAACGATGTCACCCATCACACTGGTTCGTGTACGGAATTTATCATCTTCTTCATCCTGGTCGCCATGGATAAACTTGATTTTCTTGTCTTCGTCTTTGCCAAATAAATTCACTTGCGCCTTTGATAATTCCTTTTTCTCAAAAGGCACGACATTGCCATTAAGGTCCATGCTAACAATGTAGCGGTCATCCCAGTTGCGCAGATTCAGCAATTCGGCCGCATCCCACAAGGGCATCGTGACATCGGTTTTACCCGCCGAGTTGACCGAAGCGCCGAACAAGTTACCGGATTTGTTTCCCGCCGCAAACCATGGCAAGAAGGCTTTGGCATTGCCGTCTGAGAGGTCGATCTGGGAAAACACCGCAGGCGGGAGATTCCCAAATAAAGGCGCATCCGGTTCAATTGGCCCACTGGCCATTGCGGATCCTGCACTTGCCAAGAGGCTGCTCAGTGCGGTTACTTTTAGAAGTTTGGTTAATTTATTCATAGTCTTAATACCGTTTTAAGTTTCAAAAGATTGATTTTCTTCCGGTGAAATTCAATTAAATATTATGGCCCCACAACTGCGGCCGGAGCTGCTGGTGGCTGGAGCAAAGTTGCATAAAATGTGTGAATAATTCGTTTGGTGTCATTGCTTGAATTACCAATGCCGGATGTACGATAGATGAGTCGGTCATGAATATCGATATTGGGGCCGCCAAGACTTTTTTTCAGCAGTTCCCGATACTCGATCATGTATTCGCGGGCGACCTCGGAGGTGCCAGGCTTTAACTCTTTATAGGTTTTTAGTGCAGTCCAGTCGTAATCAATATTGTCCCAGTTCAGGGTATTTGCCGGTGTGCTCTTGTTATAAAAACCCTCTTCGTTTTTGGTGATCATCAGTACACCATTTTGGAATTCATCCTCGATCTTGTCTTCCCCGGCACGTGCCGAGCCTTCGGCATCGGCAAATGCTTCGGTTTGAATTTGTGAGTTCACGCCCATGTCAACTTCCATTTTTGAAGAACGGGCACTGCTCAATACGATCACGGTCAAGGCCAGCAACAGGAATAAAGACACGATCAATACTGCGCCTTGTTGTGTGCCTTTCCCGTTAAACGGTTTTGAGATTGTGTAATTAAGATTTTGCATAATTCTGTCCTAAATATTATTGCGAACGGCAATATTGAATGAATATTCTTGATAAAGTCGCCCGTCATTTCCGGGTGTGAACGACCAGAAATCATTGTTCAAAGTGGGGGCTACATTAGATAAAGTGGTTGAGTCCGAGCGAATCAGCAAATTGATATTCAGGGCACGTACATCGTCAGCAGCAACCGTTGCTTCATCGCTTTCACCATCGACGATCGTTTTTTCATCCTCCGATTCAATGGAGCTGGAAACATACTTGTCGACAACACCATCCCTAAGTGAACCGGTGTCCAGTCCGACAAAGATCTGCATGTCTACAACATTTTCAAACATCACCTGGCCGTTGCACATCAAAGAATCATTTTCTATGGTGAAAACAACCGTAGCCAGACCATCAGCGCCGGACGCAACCTGGTTGCAGTCCACATCGGCTTCATAAACCAGGCTCAAAGAATCGGGATTACCATTTTCAAGGGTGATCGCATCGGTGAGCGGACCATCGGCAAACCCGGTTTCACGGTAACCGGCCATGCGTGTGTGCCAGTTGATGGTATCAATGGAAAAACGCGCGACCTCACTCATCTCGGCCAGGTTGTCCTGAAGATCAAAACTTCGTCTGGTCGCATTAAAGATTGAGGTTACGGCTAGCAATAAAAAGACCCCGATCGCTATGGCGATCAATAACTCGATCAAGGTCAAGCCTTTTTGCTTTTTACGCATTTGATTCTGTCTCGGTTTTTTCATTGTGGTGTGCATGGTTCATTGATTAAATAATGGATGATCTGATTAAGGCAAACTCATGGTGAATGTAGCGCTTTGCGTAGTGGCTTCAGATTGATATTCATCAAACCACTGAATAGTGATGGTAAATATGGTTTCATCGGCACCAGCAGCACTGCTAATACTGCCATTACCACTGGGCAACAAGTTGGCCAGATAGCCCTTCCAGATCCGCAGGTCAAAATTGGCCATGTCGGTGGTACTACATTTGGCTGCATCACCAATACAATCGGTTGTTGCAGGATCGGCGGTCAGGGCGATGTCATATGCATTGCTTTTGGCCGAATCCGGGTTTTGTTGGATGCGTTCCATAATATCGTTACCCAAAAAGGACACTTGGGAACGCAAATACCCGCTTTGGGTATTTTTAATGCCCACCAGCTGCAATCTCGCCAGGCCCAGTAAGCCAACCGAAATGATCAACAACGCGATCAATATCTCGATCAGGGTAAAGCCCTGGTCTTTGCTGGTAAATTGTGTTGATTCGTACAACATTGTGTTTATCTCAATAGTATTAAAAGGTATTAATTAACTTGGACATTGCAAGGCATCGCCCGCAAAACCGGTATGCGCTGCTTTGGCTTTGCCGGCGCGATTGATCAAGGTAGAGCGCGCATTATCGGCTCCACGGTTATCACACACGGTAAATAACTTTTGTTGATTACTGGCAATATTGCCAATTGTTCCGTTTGGTCGGTAGCTCAGCAATGTTGGGCTGCCGGCTGATGTGCTAAGCGTGATGCTGCTGATACCTTTTGGTGCAGTGAAAACACTTAACAGGGGTTCATTAGCAGTATCACGGCTTAAGTTGCCCGAAGAAGTATTGGCAAAAACGATCCAGCCTTCGGTCCAGTCCGCTATTCCAGTGGCGCCGGTTTTACAGGTGCTGCCATTTGAGCTGGAGCAGATCGTAACGTGTTTTTTCTGACGCACGGCTTCGCTGCGTGCAATAGCAAGAGCCGTAATTAGATCGTTGTTCACACTGGCAAGCTTTTGGTTATCCAATACATTTTTCATAGACGGGATCGCCAAACCAATAAGAATAGCGGCAATGGCAATCACTACCATCAGTTCTATCACTGTCATACCAGATTGTTTTTGTTTGCTCATTTGCCTATTTGCTCATGGGTGATTCACTAGGGTCAATGCCTAATACCTTGACCACAATTGCATATTACCGACTTCATAGCCGAATAATGCTAAGACACGATAAACGGTGATTTATACAAGACGACTGGAGAAAGATAAGTTATTAGACCTGAAAATGTGTCAGAATGTGAACGGCCAGAGTTAACATATCCGGGCTTTATGCGGAAAAATGACATTTTCCAAACCCTTAAATTAATAATTAAAACAATAAGTTAGAAAATTATACACTATATCATGGGTGAAAACGTTAACTCCGTCACACATCCTGCTCACAACTAAAGTCAGCGCATGTGAACAAAGGGCTAAAATGGGCTAATTTTTGTAAAAAAATTGAGACATTTGACCAGTTAGATGGTCTTAGATTTATAGTGTATAAAATGATTATTTTTATCCACTTGGTTTGACGAATTTCCGAGTGCGTATTCACTCAAATTGCGGTCACTAGGGAAATGACAGCAATACAAAAATTACAGGGATAATTCTTCTATAAAAATAAACAGTATAAAGACTCATTTATGGCAGCTTCAGATCTTGTAATTAAATCGCATGACCCCGATAAGACCCGCTTACTTTGGGGGGTTAGCGTGATCGCTTTGATTATTGCCGGTTATTTTGTGTATCGCTTTGGCCAGGCCAAAGGCGGCTTTGATGCTCGCGAAAGCAGTAGTCAGGTTCGCCAGTTACAAGCGCAAAATAAACATTTAAGTGACATCAATCAGAAGCTCAAGCATGAAATGGCCATGCTAGAAACCGGACAAACGATTGATACCACCAGTTATCAGCAACTGCAGGAAACCGTAAAAACCCTTGAAAATACCTTATCTGCCCAAAATAAGGAACTGCGTTTTTATCGCCAGGTCATGTCCCCTGAGGAAAAGGTCGAGGGCCTACATGTGCTCAATCCACGCGTCTCGAAACTGGAAAATAGTCAAGAATATCAGTTAGATATGGTTATTTATCAGTATCACAAAATTATTCGTGATCTCAAAGGCAAGGTCGTTTTGACCATACAGGGTGAGCAGAACGGGGTGCCTCAGGAATACGCTTTACAGAACCTGTTCAGTGACAATAATGGCCAATCCCCCGAGTTTAGTTTTCGCTATTTTCAGTCATATGGGCTAAGATTCGTAGTTCCCGAGGGCTATGTGCCCAACGCTTTAAATGTTCAGATCATCCCCGCAACCCGTGGTTACAAGCCGGTAAGTAAGACGCTTGAATGGTCTGAGCTGTTACAAAATAACCAAGGTGAATGACATGTTTGGAAGTAAAACCACGAATACTGGCAACAAGCCGAAATCAACCAATACGCCAACGCGTAATATTGATACTTTGATTGGACAAAATACGCGCATAACCGGCGACATCGAATTTGCCGGCGGACTGCATATCGATGGCATTGTGAACGGCAATATTGTTGCCAACCAGTCCACCCAGTGTGTATTAAGAATTTCCGACAAGGGATTGGTCGAAGGCAATGTGAATGTACCTCACGTAGTTTTGAACGGAACCGTTAAAGGCGATGTAATTGCCAATGAAAAAGTTGAGCTGGGATCCAGTGCCCGCGTTATTGGTAATGTGTATTACTCACTTATCGAAATGGCGATGGGGGCCGAGATCAATGGCCAATTGATCCATCAGCCGGCCAAGCAAAAGAAAACCGCCATGGTATCCGGAGCGAAACCTGCGGATTCCAACGACAATAAATTATCAGCAGTCAAGTAAATTTAATTAATATTAGTATGCAAGAATCTTCCAATCATTCCTCCAGCAATACTCCTCCGGCCATGCCGCCGAGTCTGGTATTTACCGATTCCGCAGCGCATAAGGTCAAAGAGCTTATTGATGAAGAACAAAACCAGAACCTGAAACTCAGGGTTTACATTACTGGCGGCGGCTGTTCGGGTTTTCAATACGGTTTCACTTTTGATGAAAGTGTGGAAGAGGGTGATACCTCGGTTGAAAACTCTGGCGTGCAATTGCTGGTAGACCCGATGAGCTTTCAATATCTCATGGGTGCCGAGATCGATTATCAAGACGATCTCGAAGGTGCACGATTTATTATTCGAAATCCAAATGCACAAACGACCTGCGGTTGCGGTTCTTCTTTCAACGTTTAATCGCGCCACAAAACCTCTACTGTCAGTTAAGAGCATGGAAGCAGTCTGGAATCCAGCCGAATGACAGCACAGTTAATCAATGACCCGAAGCCAGAGATTAGCACTCAGCTGATGCCCGGCGACGTACTGGCTGCGGTCGATCTGGGTTCCAACAGTTTCCATATGATCATTGCTCGCTACGAAGGCGAGCGCTTGCACATCATCGATAAAATGCGTGAAAGTATTCGTCTCGGGGCAGGCTTGGATGAAAAACATAATCTTACCGAAATCGTCATGGCCAGAGCCTTGCAATGCTTGCAGCGGTTTGGCCAACGCCTGCGTGAATTTGACGCGCAAAGAGTCAGAGTGGTCGGCACTAACACCCTGCGCCGTGCGCGTAACTCGCAAGTTTTTATTCAACAAGCGCAACAGGCCCTGGGTCAGGAGATCGAGATCATTTCCGGGGTAGAAGAAGCGCGCTTGATCTACACAGGGGTATCTCATTTTGCTCCGCACTATGCCGGACAGCGCATCGTGATCGATATTGGCGGAGGCAGTACAGAAATTATTTATGGAATTAATGACGCTCCGCAGATCATGGAAAGTACCAGTGTGGGGTGTGTGTATTTGAGTCAATTGTATTTTTCCGATGGCAAGATCTCGGCCAAACGAATGCACAAAGCAATCACGCACGCCAAACGCGAATTTGAACCGATCTATTTACAATTCACAAAACGCGGTTGGGATCATGTGATTGGAGCGTCAGGCACAGCCCGCGCTGCAATTGGACTGGTACAGGATTTTGGCTGGTCAGTTAATGGCATGAGTGCCGAATCCTTACAGCAGTTAAGTGACAAAGTTGTGTCCTTTGGGCATATCGACCATATCGATATGCCCGACCTGTCAAGTGATCGCGCTGCCATTTTGCCCGCGGGACTGGCAATTTTGATCGCATTTTTTGACTTGTTCAATGTCAAGGTCATGCGTTATGCCGATGGTGCCTTGCGTGAAGGTTTGTTGTACGATCATTGGGATAGATTGCAAAACCGTGACATTCGATACCTCACCATTAACGCATTAAAAAATCAATATTTAGTTGATATCGAGCAAGCGCGACGTGTGAGAAGTAGCGCGCTGAATTTTCTAAGTCAGGTCGCGGCAGACTGGGATCTTGAAGATTTACGTTTTCAGCGACTTTTGCATTGGGGGGCAGAGTTGTATGAAGTGGGTTTGTCTTTATCGCACACCCAATACCACAAACACAGCCAGTACATTGTGGCGAATGCCGACATGGCAGGCTTTTCACGTGGTGGTCAAGAGGTTTTGGCGCATTTGGTCGGCTATCACCGTCGTCGTATTCCGGATCTTGATTCCTTCCCGCCAAGTTTGGATCCGCGTTCACAGTTTTACGCTTTGGTATTATTCCGCTTGGCCACTTTGTTACATCGAAGTCGCCAACAATCGGCTTTGCCCGAGATCAAATTGGCCGTTAGTGAAAATAAAATGACGGTGACTTTTCCAGAAAAATGGCTTGCACAACGTGCATTAACCGAGTCTGACCTGGAGCAAGAACAAAATTATCTCGCAGACCATATGTTTCAACTGAAAATTAAAACTATTTGACGCTTATTTTGCGTGGATGCCGTGAATACGCATCAATTCACTTTGCATGGTGTGATCAAGTTTGTAATTGTTCTTAATCCTTTGGTAAGCACCGTTTTCCAGTAATTGCCAGGCACTTTGATCTTTAAGCGCAAATTCCAAATTGCGATAAATGCGTTTTTGACTTTTCACTTCAGTGACCGGAAAGGCTATCTCGACCCGATGATGTAGATTGCGTTCCATCCAGTCGGCACTGGAAAGAAAAACTTCAAGATTCTTGTCGCCATCTTCATTCTTGCTGCCGTAGTCAAAATAATACACCCGGGTATGTTCAAGATAACGCCCGACAATCGAACGCACTTCAATGTTTTCTGATAAGCCTGGAACCTGGGCACGCAAACAACATATGCCGCGAACAATGAGTTGGATCTTTACTCCAGCCTGAGAAGCTTTGTAAAGTGCTTCAATGATATTGGGTTCAGTGAGCGAATTTATTTTGGCAATAATTTTGGTCGGGTTTCCTGCGCGTGCGGCTTTTTCGCATTTTTTTATACGTTTCAGAAATTCGTTAAACATAAAGAACGGCGCTTGCAGTAATATCTCGTTGTCTGGGTCCGGAGCAAGACTCGAAAGTTGTAAAAACAACTGATTTAAATCTTTGGTGATTTTTTCGTTCGATGTGAAAAAACCGTAGTCGGTGTACATGCGCGCTGTGCCAGGATGATAGTTGCCAGTGCCTAAATGCGCGTAGCGTCTGAGTTGGTCTTCTTCTTGTCGTAAAACCAGGCAAGCTTTGGCATGGGTTTTGAAACCGACCACTCCATACAAAACATGTACCCCGGCCGCGTACAAATGATCTGCCAGTTCCACATTACGTGCCTCGTCAAAGCGCGCCATTAATTCCACAATTACCGTGACTTCTTTACCGTTTTGCGCGGCTTTAACCAAGGCATCGATCACGGGTGAATCCACTTCAGTACGATACAAAGTCTGTTTAATGGCGAGCACGCCTGGATCCACGGCCGCCTGGCGCATGAATTCCAGCACTGTGGCAAATGACTGATACGGGTGGTGCACCAAAACATCACGTTCAGCGATGACCGAAAAATAATCTTCCTGATGGCTCAAGGCGTTGGGCATGGAGGCTTTGAAAGCCGGGTATTTTAATTCCGGCCGATCACATAATTCGTACAAGTGCATAAGA
>JABDMI010000034.1 GCA_013001575.1 Gammaproteobacteria bacterium | reverse complement strand
AAAGTCGGTAATGCCGTCGGGCTTTCATTATTAAACTCGACGGGTTCAGTGGTGATCGGTCGTGATACACGGATATCTGGCGGGGTCATTGAAGCCGCCATATCGGCAGGTTTACAGGCTGCAGGGGTGAATGTGCAACTCGCTGGTATCATGCCGACGCCCGGAGTGGCATTTTTAACACGAAAATACAAAGCCAATCTCGGCATAGTAATCAGTGCATCGCATAATCCATATTACGACAATGGCATTAAGTTTTTTAACGCAGACGGAGGCAAGCTTTCTGCCGAGCAAGAACAACTGATCGAGCAGGCAATAGAAAATGCAATTGTTACTAATCAAGACGATAAGATTGGTCAATCACATGCAATTTTTTCAGCACAGCGCGATTATATGGATTTTGTAAAAGACAGTGTGCCGCGTTTGAATCTTGATGACATGAAAATTGTTCTGGATGCCGGACATGGTGCCACTTATCGAATAGCCCCAATGGTTTTCGAAGAATTACGTGCTCATATTACAATGATTGGTGACACACCTAATGGCTGTAATATTAATAACAAGTGCGGCTCTACCCATACCAAACCCTTGGAAAATGCAGTTAAGTCCAATGAAGCACAAGTGGGATTTGCTTTTGATGGTGACGGGGATCGGCTGGTTGTGGTCGACGAGAAATACGAAACTGTGGATGGAGATGAGATCCTGTTTATTTTGGCAAATCATGCGCATCAACAAGACCCGTTAACCTCGCCAGTGGTGGGTACATCCATGACCAATATGGGTCTTGAGGTTGCATTTAGAGAGTTGGGAATCGAATTTATGCGAGCCAGGGTCGGCGATAAACATGTTCTGAGGCTGATGCACGAACATCAAGGACGCTTTGGGGGCGAAACATCCGGGCACCTAATATGCCTTGACCATGCAACAACCGGGGATGGACTGATCGCTGCATTACAACTTGTTGCAGTTATGCAGTCCACCGGTAAAAGCATCAATGAACTTAAACAAGGCTTTAAGAAATATCCGCAAGTTATTGTAAATATTAATATAAATGATAAAAAACAAGCCGTTGATCACTTCAAAACCCAGTCCGTAATGCGCGAATCACAAAAACAACTGGGCAGCAATGGACGTATAGTCCTCAGACCGTCAGGCACGGAGCCCGTCGTGCGGGTCATGGTGGAAGGCGAGAATCCGGGCCTGGTCACTAAACTGGCCCATGAGATCGGTGACACGCTAAAAGGCTTAAGTCTTTAGAATCAAGCCTGTTTGTTTACTAGCTCGAAAATCTCTAAGTACTTGTTATGCGACTAAATTTCAGGCTCTGATCGCGAACAGTTGATTTATTAACAAGAGCTGCTAACATGCGCGCAAATTTCACAGTAAGCGATCAAAGCCGAGTCGGCAATGACGCTTCTTGGGGCTAATAGCATTATGAGAAAACCACTGGTTGCCGGCAATTGGAAAATGAATGGCTCGTTCGAGTTAACCAATGCATTGATCGGGTCTATCATTGATCAGATCAATTCAGAGGACAACGACGAATCGGGTAATGACGATGCAATTGCAGAACCCAATGTTGATATCCTCGTTTGTCCTCCCTATGTCTATCTGGAAACGGCTGCGCGTGCGCTTGAGAATACTCCCTTGAAACTAGGTGCTCAAAACGTCAGTTCGGAATCACCGGGTGCATTCACCGGGGAAATTTGTGCATTCATGCTCAAAGACCTCACCTGTTCTTACGTGATCGTAGGTCATTCTGAACGCCGTAATCTTTATGCCGAAACAGACACAATTGTGGGTCGTAAATTCAAAGCTGCTGCTGAAGCTGGATTAAATCCAATACTGTGCATTGGTGAGTCTCTGGATGAGCGCGCTGCTGGAAATGCGATCAGTGTCATCAAGCGCCAACTCGATGCCGTAATCGACATTGCAGGCATAAATGCTTTCGCCAAAGCGGTTATTGCGTACGAACCGGTTTGGGCAATAGGCACAGGGAAAACCGCATCTCCCCGGCAGGCCCAGGATATTCATCAGGAGATTCGTCAAATGCTGGCTGAACGAAGTGGTAAAATAGCGGATGATATTCGAATCCTCTATGGAGGAAGCGTAAAACCCGGCAATGCGGAAGAGATTTTTGCCATGCCTGATATCGACGGTGGGCTTATAGGTGGAGCAGCATTGAACGCCGCTGATTTTGTCAAAATTATCGAGTCCGCCGCTTAATAGAATACAGTTTACTTATTCTGTTTAATAGATAAAAACACGATACGCTCAGGGCTGATCAGAACATCAGTTTTACTGGGCGTTTCTTATGTGCTTGAGCAGGAATTGACGATAGATTGAAAACAGTGCAACACACAGGTTAAAAAAATATTATGTCTGAAACTTTACAAACATTTGTAATGGCGGCCCACATCATGTTGGGAATTCTGCTGGTTGCAATTATTCTTATCCAACGTGGTAAGGGTTCGGATGCCGGTATGGCATTTGGTGCCGGAGCCTCAGGTACCGTATTTGGCGCGGCCGGTTCGGGCACTTTCCTGACCAAAACCACCAAGTGGTTATTTATCGGGTTTATATGCACCAGTCTTGCCTTGGCTTATGTTTACAATAATCAAAAGCCGGTAACCAGTATTTTGGATACCGTTGAAGAAGTTCAGGAAGAAGGCGACAGTTTACCTGTGGCTTCACCGTTACCGGGTGATGTGGACCCGGACAATGTCATGAACACACTACCGGAAGTTTCCGGTACAACGGCTGATGGTGCAATTGTCACGGCGCAGCCGGTGGAGACACCTGAAACTGCTGCCGAATCCAGTGAGAGTGAGGTTGAACCGGTTGCGGATGTGCCGGATTCAGAATAAGTGAAAAGATACCCAAAGGTATCAAAAAAGCCGATGTGGTGGAATTGGTAGACACGCTGTCTTGAGGGGGCAGTGGCGCGAGCCGTGCCAGTTCGAGTCTGGCCATCGGCACCATTTTAATTGACGGGTCATTGCACCGGTCTTGTATTGGGGTTTAACTGAAATATGCTGCAAAATTATTTGCCGGTTCTTATATTTCTAGGCATCGCTGCCGGTATCGGCTGTGCCCTGATGATCGTGGGCTTTTTGCTTAGCCCCAAAAAACCCGACGCCGAGAAACTTTCCTCCTATGAGTGTGGGTTTGAAGCTTTTGAAGATTCTCGCATGCAATTTGATGTGCGATATTACCTGGTCGCAATCCTGTTTATTCTTTTTGATCTGGAGATCGCCTTCCTGGTGCCCTGGGCGGTTGCCCTGGATGACATCGGGCCGATCGGTCTTTGGGTCATGATTATTTTTATGGTCGAGTTAATCGTCGGATTCGCCTATCTTTGGAAAAAAGGCGCGCTGGAATGGGATTGATCCCCGCTCCTGAATAAAATGCCCGAATAATTGCCAGAATAATTACTTATGCAAACACTAGAAAACTCACAAATAGTCAAAGATTTTCCGGTTCCGGGCACAGCGGAAAAAACCGGAGTAGTGACTACAAAAATAGACACCCTGATCAACTGGGCGCGTACCGGGTCGATGTGGCCAATGACCTTTGGTCTGGCTTGTTGCGCGGTTGAAATGATGCATGCCGGAGCCTCACGTTACGATCTTGATAGATTTGGTGTGGTTTTTCGACCCAGCCCACGCCAATCCGATGTCATGATCGTGGCGGGAACCCTGGTGAATAAAATGGCGCCGGCTTTGCGAAAAGTGTATGACCAGATGCCAGAACCGCGCTGGGTTATCTCCATGGGTTCTTGTGCGAATGGTGGTGGTTATTATCATTATTCATACGCTGTTGTGCGTGGCTGTGACCGCATAGTCCCGGTGGATGTTTATGTGCCGGGATGTCCACCGACGGCAGAAGCATTGTTGTATGGAATTATCCAGTTGCAGAAAAAAATTAAACGCACAAATACAATCAAGCGAAGTTAAGACCGACTTATGAACAGAGCCACACGCTTACAACAATTACGCACAAACCTGCAGGCGGGTCTGGGTGCAAAGCTTGAATTCGTGAATTCTGTCGCGGATGAGCTGACAATAGAAGTCAGTTTGCCAAACCTGATCAGTGTTCTGACCGAGTTACGTGACAATCCTGCTTTCGCCTTCGATACACTGATCGACCTTTGTGGTGTTGACTATTTAAGTTATGGCGAAAGCGAATGGAAAACCGAATCTGCAACCAGCAGTGGTTTCACACGTGGGGCTGTACGTAACAATATTGAAGCTGAAAACAATGATCTACGCTTTGCCGTGGTCTATCACTTGTTGTCAGTCGAGAAAAACCATCGCCTGAGAGTGCGCGTACGCATTGCCGACGGAGATCCACCAATTGTGCCAAGTTGTCTGGAAGTCTGGGCTTCGGCCAATTGGTATGAACGCGAGGCGTTTGACCTTTACGGCATATTATTTGAAGGTCACCCTGATCTTCGTCGCATCTTGACCGACTATGGTTTTATGGGTCATCCGTTTCGAAAAGATTTCCCGCTTACCGGACACGTTGAAGTGCGTTACGATCCTGAAAAAGGACGTGTTGCCTACGAACCGGTCAGTATTGAACCACGCGTGCTGGTGCCCAAGGTGATCCGACACGACAATCGCTACACAGTTGATTCCACTGAAGAACAACCAAGTGTGCAAGATGGTGCAGAGCAATGAGTGAAATACAAAACTTCACCCTGAACTTCGGTCCACAACACCCTGCAGCACATGGTGTGTTACGACTGGTCCTGGAGATGGATGGCGAAGTGGTGCAAAAGGCCGACCCGCACGTGGGCCTGTTGCATCGGGGCACTGAAAAACTGGCCGAGAGTAAGCCATTTAATCAAAGTATTGGGTACATGGACCGACTCGATTACGTTTCCATGATGTGCAATGAACATGGTTACGTGATGGCTTTGGAAAAATTACTCGAAATCGATGTGCCAATTCGCGCTCAGTATATTCGTGTGATGTTTGACGAGATCACTCGTATTCTTAACCACTTGATGTGGCTGGGTGCGCACGGTCTGGATATCGGCGCCATGACCATGTTTCTGTATTGTTTCCGTGAACGCGAAGACTTGATGGATTGTTATGAAGCGGTCTCGGGTACGCGCATGCACGCAACCTATTACCGTCCGGGTGGAGTCTATCGGGATTTGCCAGACAGCATGCCGCAGTACCAGGCCTCAAAATGGAAAACCCAAAAAGAAGTGGATGTACTTAACGCACAGCGCAGTGGTTCGATGCTCGACTTTATTGAAGATTTCACAAAGCGCTTCCCGGCTTGTGTGGATGAATACGAAACCCTGTTAACCGATAACCGTATCTGGAAACAGCGTACGGTAAATATCGGTGTAGTTACTCCCGAGCGCGCCAAGCAACTAGGCTTTACCGGTGCAATGTTGCGCGGCTCGGGAATTGCCTGGGACTTACGCAAAAAACAACCCTATGAAGTTTATGCAGATCTCGATTTTGACATCCCGATCGGTCTCAATGGCGATTGCTACGATCGTTATTTAGTGCGGGTTGAAGAGTTGCGTCAATCTAACCGCATTATTAAGCAATGCATAGACTGGTTGCGTGCCAATCCGGGCCCGGTGATGAGTGATAACCACAAGGTGGCACCACCGAGTCGTATGGAAATGAAAGACGACATGGAGTCCATGATCCATCACTTTAAACTTTTCACCGAAGGCTATTGTGTTCCGGAGGGTGAAGCCTATGCGGCGGTTGAACATCCTAAAGGCGAGTTTGGTTGTTATGTGATCTCCGATGGCGCAAATAAACCGTTCCGTTTAAAGGTGCGTGCTCCCGGCTTTGCACATCTCAGTGCAATTGATGAGATGGTACGTGGGCACATGCTTGCCGACGTAGTGGCTGTTATTGGAACCCAGGATATTGTATTTGGCGAGGTTGATCGCTAGGCGGTCACGCTTAAACATTAGTAAATTTATTATGTCTGAACATACCGAAAAAAATAGCAATAAATTATCAGCGCACAGTATCGCTGAAATTGAAAAATACGTTGCCAAGTATCCGGCCGACCAGAAACGTTCGGCGGTTCTATCGGCCTTGCAAGTGGCGCAGCATCAAAATCACGGCTACCTGACCAAAGCATTGATGGACGATATTGCCAAACAATTGGATTTACCGCCGGTTCAGGTTTATGAAGTTGCCACATTTTATTCCATGTTTGAAACTAAACCTTGCGGACGATTACACGTTTCGGTGTGTACCAATATTTCTTGCATGTTAATGGGATCGGATAATATTCTGGCGCATGTCGAGAAAAAGCTCGGGATCAAGATGGGCGAGTCCACACCGGACGGCAAGTTCTATTTGAAAAAAGAAGAAGAATGTCTGGCGGCCTGTGCGGGTGGTCCCATGATGATGATCGACCATCATTATTATGAATCCTTAACACCTGAAAAGATTGATGCCATTCTGGACGGAATAGACTGATATGACAGACGTGCAACAAAATTCGGTTTGTTATGAAACGCTACAGTTCGATGAGCCGTGGACTTATGAGAATTATCTCAAAACTGGTGGTTATGAAGCCTGGAAAAAGATCCTGACCGAAAAGATCTCGCCGGAAGACGTGCTTGAAGAAGTCAAGAAATCGGGTCTGCGAGGTCGTGGCGGTGCGGGCTTCCCAACCGGTCTGAAATGGAGTTTTATGCCGCGTAATGCAACGGGGCAAAAATACGTAGTGTGTAACTCTGACGAATCAGAGCCGGGCACTTGCAAAGACCGCGATATTATTCGCTATAACCCGCATTCAATTATTGAAGGCATGGCCATTGGCGCTTACGTGATGGGCTGCACAGCAGGCTATAACTATATTCGTGGCGAGTTTTTAGGGGAGCCGATCCCGCGTTTCGAACAAGCCTTACAAGAAGCGTATGCTCACGGAATGCTGGGAAAAGATATCTTGAATTCCGGCGTGGATTTTGATCTGTATTGCCACATTGGTGCCGGTGCGTACATTTGTGGTGAGGAAACGGCCTTACTTGAGTCACTGGAAGGCAAACAGGGCAAACCGCGTTTCAAGCCGCC
This sequence comes from Gammaproteobacteria bacterium, assembly GCA_013001575.1. NCBI lineage: Bacteria > Pseudomonadati > Pseudomonadota > Gammaproteobacteria > Gammaproteobacteria bacterium. The sequence goes on along the minus strand of JABDMI010000034.1, from coordinate 25,651 downwards.
ATTTCCGGCTAATTACGGTTTGTATGGCAAGCCAACCACAGTAAATAACACCGAAACTTTTGCCTCGGTTCCGGCCATTATCCGTAATGGCGGAGAATGGTTCAAAGCCTTTGGCACAGAAAAATCAGGTGGTACTAAATTATTCTCGGTCAGCGGGCACGTAAACAATCCCGGCAATTTCGAGATCCCTTTGGGCACGCCCTTCACCAAATTACTTGAGCTGGCTGGGGGAGTGACCACTGGTCGCAAGCTTAAAGCGGTCATACCGGGTGGATCTTCGGTGCCGGTAGTCCCAGCTGAGGATATTCTTAAAGCCGATATGGATTACGAATCCCTGCAAGAGGCGGGTTCAATGCTCGGCTCAGGTGCGGTTGTCATTATTGATGACTCTACCTGTATGGTGAATTTACTTAAACGTATTTCACAATTTTACGATGCCGAATCTTGTGGCCAGTGTACCCCGTGTCGCGAAGGTACTGGCTGGTTGCATCGGGTGCTTACAAGACTTGAGAACGGGCAGGGCAAAATGCAAGACATCGACATGTTAGTCGATGTGGCCAACAAAATTGAAGGTCATACGATTTGTGCACTAGGTGATGCTGCCGCCTGGCCGGTGCAAAGTTTCATTAAGCATTTCCGGGAAGAGTTTGAATACCATGTTATACACAAGTGTTGCATGGTAGATACAGCCAGTGATGTAGCCGCCTAACCATAAGTGTTGCATGGTAGACAAAGCCAATGATGTGGCCGCATAAATACGAAACAACTGAACAGAGACAAGCATGAGTGATAACGCAATAAAAATTGAACTGGATGGCAAAACCGTCGAGGCCAGCAAGGGTGAAATGCTCATCCAGGTGGCTGATCGCAATGGTGTGCATATTCCGCGTTTTTGTTATCACGAAAAGCTTTCGGTTGCTGCTAACTGCCGTATGTGTCTGGTAGAACAAGTTGGTGGACGTAAGCCAATGCCAGCGTGTGCAACACCGGTAATGGATGGTATGAAATTCAATACCAGGTCACCTTATGCAATCAAGGCGCAAAAAGCCACCATGGAATTTTTGTTGATCAATCACCCATTGGATTGCCCGATCTGCGATCAGGGCGGCGAGTGTGAATTGCAAGATGTCGCAATTGGTTACGGTGGTGACGAATCCAGATACACCGAGCGCAAGCGTGTGGTAAAAGACAAGAATCTGGGTCCTTTGGTATCAACCGATATGACGCGTTGCATTCATTGCACCCGTTGTGTTCGCTTTGGTGAAGAGGTAGCCGGGATCCAGGAGTTGGGCACTATTGGTCGGGGTGAGTTCACTGAAATTGGTACCTATATCGAGAACAGTGTGGACCATGAATTGTCAGGAAATATTATTGATCTGTGTCCGGTTGGCGCGCTGAACTCAAAACCATTTCGTTTTCAAGCGCGCGGTTGGGAAATGACCCAGCACGAAACGGTCGCGCCACACGATAGTCTGGGCACCAATCTGTTTGCACATGTACGTCGAGGCAAGGCTTTGCGTGTAGTTCCACGCAGCAATGAAGCCATTAATGAAACCTGGGCGTCAGACCGGGATCGTTTTAGTTATAGCGGAATATATTCAGAGCAACGCTTGCAAACGCCTATGCTGAAACGCAACGGTGAATGGCAAGAAGTAGATTGGTCAAGCGCCCTGGAATTTGCCGCAGAAAGAATAAAAGATATTGTTGCTGAGGAGAGCGATCAGTTAGTTACTTTGGCGTCACCACGTTCAACAGTGGAAGAATTATATTTGCTTAACCGTCTGACCCGCGGTTTGGGTTCAAACAATATTGATCATCGCTTATTGCGTCAGGATTTCAGTGATCAACATGCTGATCCATTGGCCATGACCCTGGGTACGTCGATCGCAGACCTGGAACAGCAAAATGTAATTTTTGTGGTGGGTTCCAATGTTCGCGCCGAAGCACCTTTGCTTGCACATCGTTTGCGTAAGGCGAGTCTGAACGGGGCAAAAGTGATGTTCGCCAATCCGGAAGCGTATTTTTATTATTTTGATGTTTATGCACAAATCAACGAGATTGACCTGGTTAATCAAGTCGCCGGCGTAGTTTCTGCCTTACAAAAACTAACCGGCAAAGAATTGGTTGAACTCGAAGGTGTCTCGCCTAATGCTGAACAAGAAAAGATTGCCAAGGCCCTGATCGATGCCGAAAATGCTCATGTGTTTATCGGCTCGCTCGGTCTTAGTCACGCCAATTTTGCCAGTTTACGCAGACTTACAGCCCTAGCTGCACAACTGAGTTCTTCAAGCTTTGGGTATTTAGCACCAGCGGCCAACAGTGTCGGTGCCGAACTGGCCGGTGCTCTACCGCACCGGGATGTTGGTGGTCGTCCAATCAGCAATGCGGGCTTGAATGTGCTGGAAACTTCAGAAGAATCTCGTAAAGCCTATCTCTTATTTGGAATCGAGCCGGAATCTGATGTACAGCGGCCCTATAAGTTGCGTAAGGCCCTGGAAGATGCGGATGTGGTTGTTGCAGTAACCGCCTATGTGACCGAAGCGATGAAGAAGGATGCCGATGTTTTGCTGCCTTTGAGCAGTTATGCCGAAACGGCCGGCACATATGTTAATTGTGAAGGCAAATGGCAAAGTGTGAATGGTTTCGCTTCACCGGTAGGCGATTCGCGTCCGGGTTGGAAAATACTTCGTGTGCTGGGTAACTTATTTGATTTGGGTGGATTTGAGTTCGCTTCGGCTCCTGAAGTATACGAGGCCCTGAAAATTGAACTGGGAGAGATCGAACTGAGTACTAAATTTACGGCTAACAGCAAAATTAATCTCGCCCCGGAAGCATCACACAGTTATCTGGATATGCCAATTTATGCAACTGATCCATTAGTACGACGCGCAACACCCTTGCAAAATTCCCGCGCGGCAAAAGAAGCCGGTAATTTATTTTTTAAACAGGCCATTGTTTGATTTAACAATAAAGACTATTGAATGTTAAGTTTATTTGAAAAAATTGCTGCTGTTTTCCCCGAGTTTTTACAACCGGTGGTCATGACGACCCTTAAAGCAATTATCTTGCTGGTTCCATTGATCTTGTCTGTGGCCATGCTGACCTATTTCGAACGTAAAGTCATCGGCTTTATGCAAAACCGGGTAGGGCCAAATCGCGTTGGGCCACGCGGATTGTTCCAGCCATTTGCCGATGTGATCAAGCTTTTGCTTAAAGAGGTCATTCTGCCAACCAACGCCAACCGCTTTTTATTCTTGATCGCACCATTCATTACATTAGTGACGGCCTTTGGTGCCTGGGCCGTTGTCCCGCTGGATTCAAAATTCTCGATCGCCAATGTTGATGCCAGTTTATTGTACGTTCTCGCGCTCACTTCATTGGGTGTGTACGGCGTAATCCTGGCGGGTTGGGCCACCAATTCCAAGTATGCGTTTTTAGGCGCCATGCGATCCGCCGCACAAATGGTCGCGTATGAGATTGCCATGGGTTTTGCCCTGATCGGCGTGTTAATGGCCGCTGATACCCTGAATCTCGGGAAAATTGTCGAAGCGCAAGCGGGTGGGGTTTTGAATTGGTACTGGTTGTGGTTATTCCCCTTATTTGTGGTGTACTTTATATCGGGGGTGGCTGAAACCAACCGCGCACCCTTTGATGTCGCCGAAGGTGAGTCGGAAATTGTTGCCGGTTTCCATGTGGAGTACTCGGGAATTGCTTTCGCCTTATTCTTTTTGGCCGAATACGCCAACATGATCCTGATCGCTGCACTCACTTCATTATTGTTCCTGGGTGGCTGGTTATCACCATTCGAGGGTGTGCCATACATTGGTGCCGCAGGCATGCATTGGCTGTTTATTAAAATGGCAGTATTTCTGTTCTTGTTCTTATGGTTCCGGGCAACTTTTCCACGTTACCGCTATGACCAGATCATGCGCCTGGGCTGGAAAGTGTTTATTCCGGTCACCTTGGTCTGGATCGCAGTCGAAGGCGTCTTCTTTTATTACAAAGTCGGTCCTTGGGCAGTTTGATTAAGCGAGTTTATTAATATGCCGTCATTGAAAAAATTATACAAAATGTTTTCCATGCAAGAGTTGCGTGCAGGATTGGGTGTGACTTTTCGCAATTACTTCCGCAAAGACGTAACCGTGCAATACCCGGAAGAAAAAACCCCGCAATCACCACGCTTCCGCGGTTTGCACGCTTTGCGTCGCTATCCCAATGGGGAAGAGCGTTGCATTGCCTGCAAATTATGTGAAGCCGTTTGTCCGGCTCTGGCTATCACGATTGAAGCGGAACCGCGTGAGGATGGCACGCGTCGCACCACGGTGTATGACATCGATCTGTTTAAATGTATTTATTGCGGATTTTGTGAAGAAGCCTGTCCGGTTGATGCCATTGTGGAAACTCGTATTCATGAGTATCACATGGAAGAACGTGGCGAGAATATTATGAGTAAAGAACGTTTGCTCGCGGTGGGCGACAAGTACGAAGCCATGATCGCTGCGGATAAAGCGGCAGACGCCGATTACAAATAAGAGACGCTTTGATAATGACTTTTGAATTGCTATTGTTTTATGTATTTGCCACAACCCTGGTAGGTTCCGCACTGGGTGTTATTCTGGCCCGTAACCCGGTGTACTCGGTATTGTTCCTGGTCTTCGCCTTTATCAATTCTGCGTTTCTCTGGATGTTGCTGGAAGCCGAGTTTCTGGCGCTGTTATTGATTGTGGTGTATGTGGGTGCGGTCGCTGTGCTGTTCCTGTTCGTGGTCATGATGATGGACATTAACATCGCGGAAGTTCAACAGGGCTTTACCAAGTACGCACCGGCGGGTGCAATTCTTGGTCTGATCGTGGTCATTGAGATCGGTTTGGTCATGATGTCAGACGAGATCAAAGCCAAGTTTGCTGAGCCGGTGGTGGCCAAGGCAGCAGATTATTCCAATACCGAACATCTCGGGCAAGTGATCTATACCGAATATATTTATCCCTTCGAGTTGGCAGCGATCATTCTGTTGGTGGCGATTGTTGTTGCGGTTACCTTAACCATGCGTAAGCGTCCCGGACTCAAAGTGCAAGACATCAATCAACAAGTTGCCGTGGATGCCAAAGACCGAGTCAAGATCGTGAGCATGGAGGCGGAACAATGATCACCGTTTCCCATTATCTGGTTTTATCCGGCATTCTATTTTGCTTGAGTGTGGCCGGAATTTTTATCAACCGTAAAAATCTGATCTTGCTTTTGATGTGCATTGAATTAATGCTGTTGTCGGTGAATTTTAATTTTGTGGCCTTCTCGCATCACTTGGACGATATCGCCGGACAAATTTTTGTGTTCTTTATTCTAACCGTTGCCGCCGCGGAAGCCGCAATTGGATTGGCTATCCTGGTCGTTTTATTCAGAAATCGACGCACGGTCAATGTTGAATCTCTGGATAGTCTGAAAGGGTAGACCGGCACTATGAAAACACTTCTTTTAACGATTGTGCTCGCACCCCTGTTGGCATCAGCGGTGGCCGGATTGTTTGGCAAGCGTATTGGGCGGGCGGGTGCACATTGGGTCACGATCTTGTCGGTGGCTTTATCCTTTTGTTTGTCGGCTTATGTCTTGCTGCAACTGGTCACAGGATCGATGGATCCGGTGAATATCAATATCTACACCTGGCTGTTCTCCGATTCTGTGCAGATCAATGTGGGCTTTTTGGTGGACAACCTGACGGCCGTGATGATGACGGTGGTCACCTTTGTCTCTCTAATGGTGCACATTTACACCATTGGATACATGCACGAAGACCCGGGCTACCAACGCTTTTTTAGTTACATTTCACTGTTTACCTTTTCAATGTTGATGCTAGTCATGGCCAACAACTTCATCCAGTTGTTTTTCGGCTGGGAAGCGGTTGGTGTGGTCTCGTATTTGTTGATCGGTTTTTGGTACAAGCGCCCAACAGCAATTCATGCCAACCTCAAAGCCTTTTTGGTCAACCGTGTAGGTGACTTTGGTTTCTTGTTAGGTATCGCGGCTGTTTTGTATTTCACCGGCAGTCTGGATTACGCCGAAGTATTTTCACAAACTGAAAGCCTGAGTGCCGCAAGTATCAATGTTTGGGGCACAGCGCAATGGGCAGCCCCCACATTTATTTGTATTTTGCTTTTCATCGGCGCCATGGGTAAATCTGCGCAAGTGCCTTTGCATGTGTGGTTACCCGATTCCATGGAAGGCCCGACACCGATCTCTGCCTTGATCCATGCCGCGACCATGGTTACCGCGGGCATCTTCATGGTTGCACGCATGTCGCCATTGTTTGAGCTGTCTACCACCGCCTTGAGCGTGGTCTTGATCATTGGGGGGATCACCGCCTTGTTCATGGGCTTGTTGGGTATAGTGCAAAACGACATCAAGCGTGTTATTGCCTACTCAACCATTTCGCAACTGGGTTATATGACGGTCGCTTTGGGTGTGTCTGCCTACAGTGCCGCAATCTTCCATCTCATGACGCATGCGTTTTTTAAAGCCCTGTTGTTCCTGGCAGCCGGATCCGTGATAATCGGTATGCATCACGAACAGGACATGCGCAAAATGGGTGGCTTGAAGAAATACATGCCAATTACCTACTGGACCACCTTGGTGGGGTCACTGGCCTTGATCGGTACGCCATTTTTCTCCGGTTTTTATTCCAAAGACGCCATTATTGAAGCGGTACACGCCAGTACGATTCCCGGCCATGGCTTTGCCAATTTTGCGGTACTTGCCGGGGTGTTCATCACGGCGTTTTATACCTTTAGAATGTTTTTCATGGTTTTCCATGGTGAAGAGAAGTTCGACGAACACACGCGCTCCCACTTACACGAGAGCCCGAAAGTGGTTACGGTGCCCTTGGTTTTGTTGGCCATACCGTCATTATTGATCGGTTTCTTTACCATTCAGCCCATGTTATTCGGCGAGTTTTTTGACGGGGCCATTGTTGTTGACCAGTCACGCGATGTGCTCGCAATTCTGGGTGAGAAATTCCATGGTTCTGTGAGTTTTGCCACGCATGCATTACAAACGATGCCTTTCTGGTTTGCGCTTGCCGGTGTTGGAAGTGCGGCATATATCTATTTGAAAGCACCTGAGATCGCAAATAAAGCGGCACAGATCTTCGCATTACCTAAAAAATTGTTTGACAATAAATATTACCTGGATGACCTGAATGAAAAAGTCCTTGCCAAGGGGACTCGCGGTATTGGTCAGCTCTTGTGGAAAGTGGGCGATGAGACTTTGATCGATGGTGCAATGGTGAATGGTTCGGCCAAAAGTGTCGGCTTTATCGCGGGCATTGTGCGCAAAGCCCAAACCGGTTATTTGTATCACTATGCTTTTGCCATGGTGATCGGTCTGGCTCTGTTATTGGCCTGGTATATTTTTCCAAGTCTATAAAATAATTTAATTTAAACAAGAACATTTAATCAAGAAAGAATAAAACAGCATGTTAAGTGGATTACCAATACTCAGTTTATTGATTTGGCTACCGGTCTTCGGTGGCGTGCTGGTGCTTGCATTGGGCGACAAGAATGCTGAAAATACCCGTCGCCTGGCATTGATCATTTCTATTGTGGTATTTGTATTAAGCATTCCTTTATGGACCGGCTTTGATACAAGCACTGCAAACATGCAGTACCAGGAAAAATTCAGCTGGATATCCACTTTTGATGTGAATTACCATTTGGGTATTGACGGCTTTGCCTTGCCGTTGATATTACTAACGACTTTCATCACCGTGATCGTGGTGCTTGCGGGTTGGGAAGTGATCAAAAAGAATCCGTCGCAATACCTCGCGGCATTCCTGATCATGGAAGGTCTGATGATCGGAGTGTTCTCGGCTCTAGACAGTTTTCTGTTCTATGTGTTTTGGGAAGCCATGCTGATACCAATGTTCATCATCATTGGTATCTGGGGTGGTAAACGCCGTATCTACGCCACCGTGAAGTTCTTTTTGTATACCTTTCTGGGCTCGGTCTTGATGCTGGTTGCGTTTATCTATATGTACAACCAGGAGGGCGGTAGTTTCGCCATTGCCGACCTACACGCACTTTCATTAAGCAGTAAAGAACAATTTTGGATTTTCCTCGCATTCTTCGCCGCGTTTGCCGTAAAAATACCGATGTGGCCAGTACACACCTGGTTACCCGACGCTCACGTTGAAGCGCCAACCGGTGGTTCGGTAGTCCTGGCTGCCATCATGCTCAAACTGGGTGGTTACGGTTTCATTCGCTTTAGTTTGCCGATCACACCGGATGCGTCCGCGAGTTTGGCCGGATTTGTGGTCGTGCTGTCATTGATTGCAGTGGTGTATATCGGACTGGTTGCTCTGGTGCAAACCGATATGAAAAAACTGGTTGCGTATTCATCCATTGCCCACATGGGCTTTGTCACCCTGGGTTTGTTTGTCCCTTTTTATATTATTACCAATACCGGTGTAGCGCTGGGCAGCGGCATGGCGATTGAAGGCGCCATGGTTCAAATGATCTCGCACGGCTTGATATCGGGCGCGATGTTCCTGTGTATCGGTGTATTGTACGATCGCATGCATTCGCGCGACATCTCGGCCTACGGTGGCGTCGTTAACACCATGCCATGGTTTGGTGCCTTTGCGGTCTTGTTTGCCATGGCAAACGCCGGCTTGCCTGGAACCTCGGGTTTTGTAGGCGAGCTGATGGTGATCCTGGCCAGCTTTAAAGCCAATTTCTGGATCGCATTCCTGGCTGCAACTACCTTGTTATTCGGCGCTGCCTACACCTTATGGATGGTCAAGCGTGTGTATTTTGGTGAGGTTGCCAATGACAAGGTTGCAGACTTGCAAGACCTGAACAAACGCGAGTTTCTGATTTTAGCCATTTTGGCAATTGGTGTGTTGCTTCTCGGTGTGTATCCAAACCCCTTGGTAGAAGTCATGCACAGCAGTACCGAAAATCTGGTCCAGCAAATGCTGACCAGTAAACTTCCCTAATTAACCGATCCTGATCACAGCCACAGAAAACTAGCCGGACATACTTCAATGACAGCAGCAACTTTTTTAAGCTATCTCAATATCGCAGGCGCCGAGATCACTTTGGCGCTATCAATATTGTTCATTAGTGTTGTCGATATGTTTTTTGGCGACAGGTTCAAGAATTTTGCCTATCGTGCCAGCATGTTCGCACTGGTGGTGGTGTTTGCCTGGTTGTGTTTGTTTGGTGACAGCAATAGCGGATTTGCCTTTCAGGATATGTTTGTGTCCGATCATTTGTCGGTGATCCTTAAACAAACCATGTGTGTGATGAGCTTGTTGGCCATGTTCTATTCGCGTGATTATCTCAAGTCGCGTCAATTATTTAAAAGCGAATATTACTTACTGATCCTGTACGCCACACTTGGCATTATGATCATGATCTCCGGACATAATCTCCTGAGTCTGTATCTGGGGCTGGAATTGATGTCTTTGTCGGTATACGGTCTGGTTGCGTTTAATCGCGATTCGCCAATCGCAGCCGAAGCTGCCATGAAATATTTTGTGCTTGGGGCAATTGCCTCAGGCACATTGCTGTACGGAATGTCGATGTTGTATGGCATGACCGGAAGCCTTGATATTGCCACGATCGCAACAAGTGTGCAGCAGCAGGGTATAAGCAGTTTGCCAATCTTGTTTAGCCTGGCCTTCTTGATCGTCGGCGTTGCCTTCAAACTGGGCGCCGTACCGTTTCACATGTGGATACCGGATGTTTACGAAGGGGCGCCGTCACCAGTTACCTTGTTTATTGGTACAGCGCCAAAACTGGCGGCCTACGCTTTAACCTATAGGCTTTTGGTTGATGCCATGGGTGATCTACACGGACAGTGGACACTGATCCTTTCAATCCTGGCGGTACTGTCCATGTTGATCGGTAATCTTGTGGCCATTGTGCAAAATAATGTGCGCCGACTATTGGCCTACTCAACCATTTCGCATGTCGGCTTCATCTTGTTGGGTTTCATTGCTGGCACACAACTCGGCTATGAGGCGGCTTTGTTCTATACAGTCACTTATGTTGTGATGGCGGCAGGTGCATTTGGTATTGTGGTCTTGCTCAGTCGTGACCAGGACACCGACCAGCTCGCGGCATTTAAAGGTTTGAATCAACGCAGTCCCTGGTTAGCGTTCTTGATGCTGTGTCTGATGTTCGGCATGGCCGGTGTGCCACCTTTTGTCGGGTTCCACGCTAAATTGGCCGTAATTTCAGCCGTGCTCGATGCTGGACACTTATGGTTGGGCATATTGGCGGTATTGTTCTCGGTCATCGGGGCGTATTATTATTTGCGTGTGGTGTGGTTTATGTACTTTGACGAGCCGGAAACCAGCTTACCGCTAAATATTGCCTGGGATCACAAGGCGACCTTAAGCCTGAATTCCATCTCGGTTCTGGCTTTGGGCATTCTGCCTGGCGCAATCTGGGCTCTGGTCAGTTTGGCCTAAGCGCAGTTAGTCATTTCTTCAGTCAAGTCGCAGCGCTTTAAATCCCTGTTTTATACCCAAGCCCCTGAATTTTTGGCAATTTTTGCTAATCTTTTCGCTTTTTACTTGTAATGTCTGGCTAGGCTTTGTATCATGCGCGCCTGCGGATGCGGGGTGGAGCAGTCTGGCAGCTCGTCGGGCTCATAACCCGAAGGTCGTAGGTTCGAATCCTACCCCCGCTACCAAGTACATTCTGAACAGGTTTCAAGAAACGTGTTCAACGATGCAAAAGCTCCGCATGCGGGGCTTTTTTGTTGCCAATGGAAATTGGCACGGGACGGAAACGTAAATGCAAAACGATTTGGTACAACGATTAATTAGTTTGCTCGAACCCGAGATTAATACTTTGGGATACGACATGCTGGAACTGGAATTGCTAAGCGGTAAACCGGCCACGCTACGTATCTACATTGATCAGGAAAAGGGTATTCTGGTTGAGGATTGTGCAGCGGTAAGTCGCCATATTGGTGTGATCCTCGAGGTCGAAGATCCGATACCAGGTGAATACACCCTGGAGGTTTCTTCACCAGGTACCGAGCGTCCATTGCGTTTACTGGAACACTTTGCTTCTTACACTGGCGAGCAAGCCAAGTTGAAGCTCAGTTCCCTGCATGAAGGTCGCAAACGCCTAAAAGGTATATTGCAAGGCGTAAGCGAAGATAAAGTATTAATAAAAGTTGATGACAAAGAGTATGCCGTTCCTTTTGCCTTGATCGATAAAGCGCATTTGGCTCCTGAATACTCTTTTAAATAAAACCGATTTTAAATTATGTTTATTGTGAATAACTATGAATAAAGAAATTTTAATGATGGCCGACGTTGTTTCAAATGAGAAAGGCGTTGAAAAAGAAATAATTTTCCAGGCACTGGAAGCGGCACTTGCGTCTGCAACGCGTAAAAAGCATGCAGAAGATATTGATGCACGTGTAGCGGTAGATCGTGAGACTGGTGAATACTCGACTTTCAGACAGTGGAAAGTATTTGCTGATGACGATCCGACACTTGAATTCCCGGACAAGGAATTACGCTTGATGGATGCGGTTGATTACAATCCCGATGTTGAGCCCGGTGAATTTGTTGAAGAGCCAATTGAATCGATTGCCTTTGGTCGAATTGCTGCGCAAACCGCCAAACAGGTAATTTTACAAAAAGTACGTGAAGCCGAACGTGCCATGGTTATGGAAGAGTACAAAGACCGTGTCGGTACAATGGTCAGCGGTATTGTCAAGCGCAGTGACCGGAATGGCGTTTATGTTGATCTGGGTGGAAATGCCGAGGCATTTATTCCACGCAACGAGATGATCCGTGGTGAACAGATCAGACCCCAGGATCGTATAAAGGCTATTTTATTCGAGATCAATCCGGAAGCTCGCGGGCCACAATTAATAATGACCCGTACGTCTCCCGAGTTTTTGATCGAGTTGTTTAAACTTGAAGTGCCGGAAGTAGGACAAGGCCTTATTGTTATTTTAAGTGCAGCACGTGATCCAGGTCTGCGTGCAAAGATCGCGGTTAAAGCCATTGAGCCACGTATTGATCCGGTTGGGGCTTGTGTTGGTATGCGCGGTTCACGCGTGCAAGCGGTTTCCAATGAATTGGCGGGCGAGCGTGTCGATATTATTCTTTGGAACGAGAACCCGGCACAGTATGTAATTAATGCCATGTCACCGGCGGAAGTTTTATCCATCGTGGTCGACGAAGAGACCCTGTCCATGGATATCGCGGTTGAAGAAGAAATGCTGTCCAAAGCCATTGGACGCGGCGGTCAAAATATCCGTCTGGCCAGTGAGCTAACCGGATGGACCCTGAATGTAATGACCACGGCTGATGCCGACGCCAAAAGCGATGCCGAGTCACAAGAGATCATTGAACGGTTCTCGCAACAACTCGATGTGGACCAGGAAGTCGCTCTGATCCTGGTGCAGGAAGGATTCACCAGCATGGAAGAGATCGCCTTTGTTCCAGAATCAGAATTACTCACGATTGAAGAATTCGATGAAGGTATTGTTACAGAATTACGTAACCGTGCCCGTGACGTGTTGCTGACACAGGCAATTGCAACGGAAGAAGCCATTGAAACCGCTGATCCAGGCAAAGACATGCTTAGTTTGGACGGTATGACTGACAATCTGGCATCAATTCTGGCCAGTAACGGAATTAACACCCGTGATGATCTGGCTGAGCTCGCCGTTGATGAACTGATAGAGATCGAAGAAATGGACGAGGAGCAAGCGGCTAAATTAATTATGGCTGCCCGAGCACACTGGTTTGAAGAGGCCGAGAGTGCCGCAAACAGTGAAGAAGAATAACGAGTAGAGAATAGAGATTTTTACGCCTAGAGTGAAACATAACCGCAGGAGTCCGACATGTCGGATGTAACCGTTAAACAATTTGCTGAAGTACTGAAAGTCACTCCAACTAAACTTCTGGAGCAACTGGCTGAAGCCGGGGTTGCGCTGGAAACGGAGAAAGACATCGTATCGGACGAGACTAAAATGACCTTATTGCAACATTTGCGTAAGAGTCACGGTCGTGCCGATAGTAAAAGTATTTCCAGTCCGAAGAAAATTACTCTTAAGCGTAAAAGTCAGAGTGAATTAAAACTTGCCGGTAGCCAGGGTCGTGCACGCACGGTGAATGTAGAGGTTCGTCGCAAGCGAACTTATATCAAACGTGATGTTCTCGAAGAGGAAGCAAAGCAAAAACAGGACGAGCTTGAGAACAAACGACAAGAGCTGGAGCGTGACCGTGAAGCAGCACGTCGCAAACTTGAAGAATCGCGTTTAAAACGTGAAGAAAGCACCCGCTTGGCTAAAGAAGCCGAAGAAAAGCGCCAGGAAGACATCAAGCAAGCCGAAGTTGCCCGTAAGGAAGCCGAAACCAAACAACGCGAGCGTGAGCAAAAGAAAAAAGAAGAGCAGGCACGCGCGCATAAAGATAAAAAATCCAAAGAAAAACGCAGTGCTACCAAATATGGTCGTGCTGAGTTACACGTGGCTAGCGACAAGTCTGGTCGGCGCCGTAGAAAATCATCACGTCGTTCTTCCAGTGTCAATATCGAGAGTGAACATAAATTTGAAGCACCCACTGCGCCAATCGTTCGCGTTGTTGATATACCGGAGACGATTACGGTTGCCGAATTGGCCCAGCGTCTGGCGATCAAAGCTACCGAACTGATCAAGTCATTGATGGGTATGGGTGTTATGGCAACCATTAATCAGGTACTGGATCAAGACACGGCAACCTTGTTGGTCGAGGAAATGGGGCATACCCCGAACCCGATCAATGAAAATGAGGAAGAAGAAGCCATCATGGTGGTCGATGACTCTGATGCCGACGCGCAAGTACGTCCTCCAGTTGTGACCATTATGGGTCACGTTGATCACGGTAAAACGTCCTTACTCGATTACATTCGTCGCACCAAAGTGACTGATGCTGAAGCCGGTGGAATTACACAACACATTGGCGCCTATCATGTTGAAACGCCTAAAGGAGTCATCACCTTTTTAGATACTCCGGGCCACGCGGCTTTTACCGCCATGCGTGCGCGTGGAGCCGATGTTACCGACATCGTGATCCTGGTTGTAGCCGCTGATGATGGTGTTATGCCGCAAACCGTTGAAGCCATTCAACACGCCAAGGCCGCAGGGGTGCCCTTAATAATTGCGGTCAACAAGATCGATAAAGAAGAAGCAGATCCGGACCGGGTCAAAAACGAATTAAGCCAGTATGAAGTTATTCCGGAAGACTGGGGTGGTGAAAATATCTTTGTACACGTATCGGCGATCACCGGTGAAGGTGTAGACGATCTGCTCGAATCCATTTCATTGCAAGCGGAACTGCTGGAATTAAGCGCGGTTGCTGAAGGTCGCGCAACCGGTTCGGTTCTGGAAACGCGTCAGGAAAAAGGTCGCGGAACCGTGGTGACAATATTAGTGCAGCGCGGTGAATTAAAAGTTGGTGAGTCGGTGCTGGTTGGTAAAGTCTTTGGCCGTATTCGTGCGATGTTTGATGAAAATGGCAACTCTATTGAGACTGCCGGTCCTTCAATTCCGGTTGCGGTACTTGGTTTATCGGAAGTGCCGGATGTTGGCGATGATTTTGTGGTGGTTGAAAATGAACGTAAGGCTCGTGAGATCGCCGCGCAACGTTATGACAAACAGCGCGACCTGGTTCTCGCCAAACAGCAAAAAGCCAAACTGGACAGTCTGTTTACCCACATGGACGATACCGCCGATGTGTTGAATTTGATGATCAAGGCTGATACCCAAGGTAGTGCCGAAGCATTAAAAGATGCGGTCAACAAACTCTCGACTGAAGAAGTGGCGGTGAATGTGTTGGCCAGTAATGTGGGTGGTATAACCGAATCCGATGTGAATCTTGCTGCCGCATCCAATGCGATCATGATCGGCTTTAATGTGCGCGCCGATGCCAGTGCGCGAAAAGCATTAAAAGAAACCGGGGTGGATCTGAACTACTACAGCATCATTTATGAAGCCATTGACCAGATCAAAGATGCACTTTCCGGTATGTTATCACCCGAAATTCAAGAAAATATTGTTGGCTTGGCCGAAGTACGTGATGTCTTCCGTTCACCAAAGTTTGGTGATATCGCTGGTTGTATGGTTACTGAAGGCTACGTGAAACGTAATTTGCCGATTAGGGTCTTGCGTGACAATGTGGTTATTTATGAAGGCGAACTGGAATCTTTGCGCCGCTTTAAAGACGATGTTGCCGAAGTGCGTTCAGGAACAGAGTGCGGTATTGGCGTGAAAAACTATAATGACGTTAAAGCCGGTGACCAGATCGAGTGCTTCGAGCGCAAAGAGGTAAAACGCAGTCTGTAACAGATTCCGTTAATAGTGTATGGCTAAAAGAGATTTCGCCCGTAACAGTCGGGTTGCCCAGGAAGTGCAGCGCTTGCTTAACGGGTATTTGCAACGTGAAATGGATGACGAAGCCCTGCGTCTGGTTTCTTTGAATGAGGTTAAAGTGACCAACGATTTGAGTTACGCCAAAGTATATTGGCGTTCGATCAGTAATGACTTTGACCAATCGGCACTGCAAAACAAACTTACCGATGTGGCTAAAAAGTTGCGCTACTTGCTAAGTCAGGAAATGCAGATCCGTAAAGTCCCAGAACTCAAGTTTATTTATGATTCATCCATCGACCACGCTGCCCATATCGATTCATTGCTCGCCAAAACCCGGGAATTGAGCAAGCAAGTTCAAGTTAATGGCGAAGAAGAATAAACGCAATATTCATGGAATATTGTTACTCGACAAGCCGAGTGGCATAGGTTCCAACAAAGCTCTTCAGCAAGTTAAACATTCACTCCAGGCCAAGAAGGCCGGGCATACCGGCAGTCTGGACCCATTGGCATCAGGACTATTGCCATTGTGTTTTGGTGAAGCGACCAAGATCAGTCAATATCTGCTTGAGTCGAATAAAACCTACCAGGTCACTGCAAAATTAGGAATCAAAACCGATTCAGCCGACAGTGATGGTGAGATTGTCGAATCTCAAACTGTGCCGGATTTTGATGAAGCTACCTTGCGTCAGGTCCTGAATAGTTTTCTGGGCGACAGTGAACAGATACCACCCATGTATTCGGCCTTAAAGGTGGATGGGCAACGTTTGTATAAACTTGCACGCAAGGGAAAGGTGATCGAACGAAAGCCCCGTGCCATTCATATCAGCAAGATTAAGTTAATCGATCTCACTAAAGATTCTATTTCATTTCAAGTTACTGTCAGCAAAGGGACATACATTCGCAGTCTTGTTGAAGACCTTGCCGCTGAACTAGGTACAGTTGGGCATGTCACGGTTTTACGTCGTATCGGGGTTTCTCCATTCATGAATCCCGAGATGCATGAGCTGGATGCGTTTCTGGATCTTGCTGATGAACACAAACAAGCTTGTCTCATATCCATTGAATCGGCTTTAGGCCATTGGCCTCAAATACAATTGGACGATGCACAGTCCCAGGATTTGCAGCATGGCAAGCCGGTCCAAACAGCGGAAACCCGGACTTTAGACCCAGTATTGGTCGTGGATTCACAGGCCAAGGCCCTGGCAATCGGTGAGGTGGGGGCTTCGGGAGTCTTAAAAAGCAAACGATTATTCGTGTTTTAACACTATAGTTAGATAATAATTATTCAAGAAAAACGACATAAGCTACTGATAATTATAATATAGTTAATTTTTATATTAATGTTTTTTCTGTTCAAGTGTGTTTTGATTGCGGTTTTGAAATGGGAGCGGGTTGCTATGACCATCATTTTGATATCGCAAGCAGATGTATCAAAACTACTACCAAAACAAACACTTGTCGCCTTGAATTTAACTGGTACAATGCACGCCCTCAAAGCGGAATTGGCGATAAATCAGTCGAATTACTTTGAATCCAACCCTGCCTGAATTCTCTCTCTGGTACGGGCGTTTTAATCATAGCAAGTCATCCACATGGAGCTTGCGGGAGAATATAAATGTCATTAACAAACGTAGAAAAAAAAGCGGTAATCAGTGATCACAAACGCAGTGATACCGATACCGGTTCCCCTGAAGTACAAGTTGCTTTGCTCACGAAACGCATCAATGACCTAAGCAGTCATTTTGCCGAGCATAAAAAAGATCATCATTCACGTCGTGGCCTGTTGCGCATGGTTAACCAGCGTCGCAAGTTACTCGATTACGTCAAGCGTAAAGACCTTGTCCGTTATCAAGAACTGATCTCCAAGCTGGGATTACGTCGTTAAATCTAGATCAGCCAATCCTCCAGGATTGGCTTTTTTGGTTTTGAAAACGTGATCAGCAAGCAACTCTTATAGCCTTCCCGGAAAACCCCGAATCAAGTGTCTTGTTAATCCTGTTGATTAACCTGGGACTGATATGTTGTGAGTAGTGAGAAGAAATTGTTGAAAGAAAATTATTGTTGAGGAAAATATAAAGTGTTTAATTTAAGTCGAAAAACGTTCCAGATGGGACAACATGAGATCAGCATCGAGACCGGCATTGTTGCCCGTCAGGCTGATGGTGCAGTAATCGTTAGCTGTGATGGTACGGTTGTATTGTGTACAGCAGTAGCTAAAAGGGAAGCCAAACCTGGACAAGGGTTTTTCCCGTTAACGGTTAACTATCAAGAGAAATTTTATGCCGCCGGTCGTATCCCGGGTGGCTTTTTTAAACGTGAAGGGCGTCCAACTGAAAAAGAGACCCTGACCTCGCGTTTGATCGATCGTCCTTTGCGTCCTTTGTTCCCGAAAGGCTTTTTAAATGAAGTACAAGTTGTGGCAACAGTAATGTCCATGAATCCGGAAGTTGATGCTGACATACTCGCATTGATCGGATCAGCCGCAGCTCTGTCTCTAACCGGCTCGCCATTTAACGGACCGGTTGGTGCAGCACGCGTGGGCTATAACAATGGTCAATACCTGGTCAACCCAACCAAGTCCCAGTTAGAAAGTTCTGAACTGGATCTAGTGGTAGCCGGAACCAAAGATGCGGTTTTGATGGTTGAGTCGGAAGCCAACATTCTTCCTGAAGATGTAATGCTGGGTGCGGTTATGCACGGTCATGAAGCCATGCAAGCCGCGATCAATGCCATCAATGAATTAACCGCCGAAGCGGGTAAGCCACGCTGGGAATGGGAAGCGCCAGCTGAAAACACCGAGCTGTACGCAAAAGTTGAAGCGGCTTGTGGTGCTGACATTGCCGAGGCTTACCAGACTATGGACAAACTGGCCAGGCACGATTTGGTGGGTGCTGCAAAAGCCAAAGCAATCGAAGCTTTGGTTTCAGAAGATGAAGAAGGACCCAGCGAAAGTGAGGTGCGTAAAGCAGCCGATAAGGTCGAGAAAACCTTTGTGCGTAAAAATGTTGCCAGTGGCGCGCCGCGTATTGATGGGCGTGACTCGGAAACCGTACGTGCCATTGATGTGCAAGTCGGTGTTTTACCACGCACCCACGGTTCAGCCCTGTTTACCCGTGGTGAAACCCAGGCAATCGTACTGGCCACTTTGGGTACCAGTCGCGATGCCCAGTTGATCGACGCTCCTGAAGGCGAGAGCAAAGACCAGTTCTTGTTGCATTACAACTTCCCTCCTTACTGTGTGAACGAAACCGGATTCATGAGTGGACCCAAGCGTCGTGAAATTGGTCACGGTAAATTAGCCAAACGCGGCATGATGGCGGTGATTCCATCCTTTGATGAATTCCCGTACGTATTGCGTGTGGTTTCCGAGATCACAGAATCCAACGGTTCAAGTTCCATGGCCAGCGTATGTGGCACGTCATTGGCCTTGATGGATGCCGGTGTGCCAATTAAAGCGCCAGTTGCCGGGGTGGCCATGGGTCTGGTTAAAGACGGCAACAATTATGTTGTCTTGACCGATATTCTGGGTGACGAAGATCATCTTGGCGACATGGACTTTAAAGTGGCCGGTACCGCTGAAGGTATTACCGCTTTGCAAATGGACATCAAGATTGAAGGTATCACCAAAGAGATCATGCAGCAGGCCCTCAAGCAGGCGCTTGATGCACGCTTGCACATTCTTGGAAAAATGAATGCGGTACTTCCAGCCCATCGTGCAGAAATGTCAGATTACGCCCCGACGATCTCAACCATGAAAATTAAAGTTGACAAGATCCGTGACGTGATCGGCAAAGGTGGTGCAACCATCCGTGCGCTGACCGAGCAATCGGGTGCAATCATTGAAATTGAAGACGACGGCACGATCAAGATTGCCGCTGTGTCCAAAACCCAAGGCGATAAGGCGCGTGAATTGATCGAGCAGATCGTCATGGAGCCGGAAGTCGGTCAGGTTTACGAAGGCAAAGTGGAGCGTCTGATGGACTTCGGTGCCATTGTCAGCTTCCTGCCGGGTAAAGATGGCCTGGTGCATATTTCACAGATCAAACAAGAGCGTATTGAAAAAGTCTCAGACCACGTCAAGGAAGGCCAACAGGTTAAGGTCAAAGTGATCGAAGTTGATCGTCAGGGTCGTGTACGTTTGAGTATGAAAGAAGTTGAGCAGCCTGCTGCTTAACAGGTAGAAAATATTCCGCACTTGTGTCGGAACAAAGAACCGCAGCCTGATTCAGTCTGCGGTTTTTTTTCGTGTTAATATTTAAGGCATGCTAAATAGTAACCCTGTAATTTTAGTGAGTGTGGCATTCTTGTCAGGAATTTTCCTGACCTTGGTATTCGGCAAAATAGCAAAAGTCATCAAAAGCCGTGATCGGCAGTCTGAGATCGACTTTTTGCAATTTGAACGTGACCACCGGGAATTGTTACGGGACTCCAGAATTCACCGTGAACGACTATTTCGACGCTCGATGTTTGCGGCATTACTGTGCTCGGCAGTGGTACTGATCTTTACACTAGTCTTGCTGATTGGAAAATTTTCTGGCGCCGAAGAGGTCGGTATTTTCTCGGCAAAAACCAGTATCTCGCTGTTAATATTGGCCTGGGCGGTGTACCTCGTGTATCTGCTCATGCTCTGGCGACGCTACAAAAATATTAATAATTATCAGAAAATGCTGTATCAGCTGGAAAAGCGCATTATCAAAACTCGACAAAAACTGGAGCAAGCGGAAAAACGCTAAATTGAGGCACATTTCTGACCTATTCACTCCAGGCTAGGCGAAAAATCGAATATTCGTTAATTCATACTATCGTTTTAATATTGAAAACAGTGAGTTATCGGAATTAACTCATGTTGATTCTGTGTATAATTATTGTTTGCATTTTATCCAATGTTAACCTTTTATACTATTGAAAAACAATAATACAAAAGCAGATAACGCATTAGTCATATGACACTCAAATTAAGCCAATGGTATCGTCAGTTGCAGGTACGCTCAAAGATATTATTGGGCGTTGGCAGCCTGGTCATCATGTGCATGTTATTGATCCTGACTTTCTATTCTGCCTTGAGTGTTTCCGGCAAAGCCCTGCAAAAAGTGGCCAATGAAGAAGAGCCAACCAGTGCTTCTACCTACGAGATGGAGCTCAATGTAGTAAAGACCGACCTGGATGTCATGAATTTCATGCGCTCCGGTGATTCAGCTTTCCGCAAAGATGCTTTGGAAGACAAGATCAATTTTGAACAGCATCTTGTTCGTTATCAAAACATGGCGAACAATGACCAGGAAATCGGGTTCGCTAAACAAGTGGAAAAACTCCATCAGGATTATTGGGTGCTTGCCGAGCAGTTAATGGATGAACGCGCGTCTCTGGAATTAAGTGTCGCCATATCCCAGGAACAAATAAATCTTACCGATTCCACTCTGGATGAAAGTTTGAGTGGCATCAGCAGTCGCCGTTCGCAAGCAGCCGCGCGTCGCCAATTGCTTCAGCAAATGAAAACCAGTCTGGCCAAAATGGGTAAGGATCTTGGCGCCTACCTTCGCTTGGGAGAAGTCGCATCCAGTCAAGACATATCCAATGAAGCCGAACAGTTTCTGGTTCAGTTGAATTATTACCGCGGTTTTACTCAAACCCGAGTTGAGAAAGTTCGCACACAGCAAATTTCCGAATCCTTTGATGCAACTTACGAAGCGATTACGCGTGCCATGTCACTGCATGACCAGACCGAGAAAAAACTGAGTGACTTTTTCACCATTCGTACAACCCTGGATGAACTCTTGAGTGAGCGTATGCTACCAACGGCTCGTTTGGACCTGGAAACTGCCAAAGTTACGGCCGAGCGAACGGCCCGGCGTGCCAAGATGTGGGCGGCTTTATTTGCTCCAATTATTCTGCTTATCGCCTTTGCGGCAGTTTATATCTTGACCCGAAGTGTGACCCGTCCGGCTACGCAACTGGTTACCGGGGCAGCAGCGATCGGTTCCGGGCAATTGCAATATCGCATTCCGGACCTTGGCGAAGACGAGTTGGGTGAGTTGGGCCGGCAATTCAATGAAATGGCCAAACGCCTCGAAACGACCACGGTGTCGCGAGACAGTTTGGAAGAGAGTGAGGCTGCATTACGCGTCAGTGAAGAACGCTATGCACGTGCGGTTTCCGGTACCAATGATGGTTTGTTTGACTGGGACATGATCGAAAATACCGTTTATTTTTCACCGCGTTTCCGTGCCATGATGGGTTACAGCGAGGAATTGATCACTGATGATCCTGAATCGTATTTCCGTTATGTGCACCCGGACGATATTGACCTGTTGCGTCAAAATATATCTTTGTATTTTGATCGTCCCGGCGAGTATCTGGTGAATGAGCACAGGGTATTGAACAGCGATGGCACTTACCGTTGGGTATTGTTCCGGGCACTGGCCAGTGACGAAACCGGGAGTAATCGCACCACACGTTTGTCGGGTTCCCAAACCGATATCAATACCCAAAAACTGGCCGAACAACAGCTGGTGCATGACGCCATGCATGATCGCCTGACCGGTTTGCCCAACAGACATTTGTTGCTCGACCGCTTGCAGCATTTTCTGGATAGCGAAAAACGACGCCAAAGCGAGCTGTGTGGACTGTTGTTTATGGATCTCGACGGATTCAAAATGATCAACGACAGCATGGGGCATCCGGCTGGTGATGGATTACTGGTGACATTGGCCAGCCGCTTACGCAATTATCTGAGCGCCAACGATACACTGGCACGCTTCGGGGGCGACGAATTTGTGATCCTGGCCGAAGATCTTAGCAGTGAAGAAGAGATTGAAACCATGGCCGTTGATATTCAGGAAGCCCTGGAAAAACCGGTTGAAACAGGACACGGCGAATCTTTTGTCAGTGCAAGTATCGGTATCGCTCTGAGTAGCCACAATTACACCCGGGCAGAAGACATGTTACGTGATGCAGATATTGCCATGTATCGTGCCAAGGCCATGGGTAAGAAACGTCATGTATTTTTCGATAATTCCATGCACGGTCATGTTGTGGCACGGGCACAACTGGAAAATGACCTGCGGGTGGCGCTGGAGCGCGAACAATTTGAAATATATTACCAACCGATCATTGATCTGCAGGACAGTCGTAAGTTGGTCGGGTTTGAAGCGTTGTTACGCTGGAATCATCCAACCCGTGGTTTGATCAGGCCTGATGAATTTATTCCATTACTTGAAGAAAGCGGTCTGATCGTTCCTGTTGGTGAATGGTTATTGCAAACGGCGTGTACAACCGCGAAATCCTGGCACCGTGCCAATTACAAACCCTGGGTGTCGGTCAATGTTTCCGCGGTTCAATTGCAAGAAGCCGGCTTGGTCGCCGCTGTATTCAATGCCCTGGAAGAGAGTAAATTAAAACCCGAGTTTCTTACCCTGGAAATCACCGAAACCAATGTGATGCAGAATGAGAACCTTGCGCGTAATCTATTAAGCAAAGTGAAACAACTCGGCGTTAAATTATCCATCGATGACTTTGGCGTGGGCTATTCATCCTTAAGTTATCTGACACGTTTCCCGTGGGACTACGTCAAGATCGACCGTTCGTTTGTGCGAGATATTGCCAACAATAAACAGGATGCTGCCATTATTGAGGCCATAATCACCATGGTTCACTCGCTCGAATTTGACGTTGTGGCAGAAGGAATCGAAGACGTTGAACAATTAGCGGCCTTAAGAGACTTTGGCATTGACTGCGTGCAAGGTTATCTATTGGCACGACCCGCAGCAAAAAGCGAATGGGATGGTCTAAACAGTCTCAGTAGCAAGCGTTTTTTAAAACAGGCCTTTGAACACAAATCTGCAAAAATCGCTTAATCCAATAAGGATATTGTCTACACTCCGGGCAAAAAAAAGCCTCGACAAATTCGTCGAGGCTAAAAGTTGAGTTATTACTCATAAGGGAGGAGTCAATAAGGAAACCTTGGCTTCCAAATATTGATGCAGTGCATCATAACGTCTTTTGTTCCTGTGTCAAGAGTATGTTTTATCTTTTTAGAATGTACGTATAAGACTCTGTTTTTAATACATATTTAATCAGATATGTTCAAATTTTTATCAAATTTTTGCGTGTGCTTCCAGCACGTGCGCTACACAGGCTGTAAGGCGTTTACCGGTCTCAATATGCAAAAACTCATTCGGACCGTGCGCATTGGATCTTGGTCCCAATAAACCTGTGACCAGAAATTGCACACCGGGATACTTGGTGCCAAGCATATTCATGAACGGTATGGTGCCCCCCGTACCCATGTACATAGAATCCCGTTCAAAATACTTGAGTGAGGCTTCTTGCATGGCATCTTCTAACCAGGGAGCCGTTTGTGGGGCGCTCCAGCCAGTTTCCTGACTCATGACCGTGAAAGTGGCTGAGGCATTGTAGGGCACATCGCTTTCAAAGATTTTCTTGACCGCTTTAGCCGCCGTTGGTCCATCAACCAGTGGAGGAAGACGGAAAGATAATTTCACTTCGGTGAACGGGCGTAATACATTACCGGCATTGACTCGATCGGGTAAACCTTCCGCACCTGTGACACTCAAAGTGGGTCGCCAGGTATTGTTAAGGACTAATTCAAGAACATCATCGCTAACCGGTTGCATGTTCGCGTGCCAGGGAAGTTTTTCAAATACACTGGGGCCTAGTAGTGCAGATGACTTTTGCGCTTGTTCCAGTCTTTGTTGAGGTATTTCACATTTTAGGTCCGATACCAGGATATCGCCGGTGCTACTGTTTTCAACGCGATCGAGTAATTCACGGATCACACGAAAAGAGGAAGCTGAGATGCCACTGGCTGCACCGGAGTGAACGCCTTCAGTTAATACATCAACGCGTAAGGTGCCGATCATATTGCCGCGTAAGGACGTTGTGCACCACAGTTGATCGTAGTTGCCGCACTCGGCATCCAGACAGACCACCAGACTCGGTGTGCCAAGGTCTTTCTCGATGTGATCGAGGTAATAGGGCAAGTCATAACTGCCGCTTTCTTCACAGGCTTCAATGACCACAACACAGCGTGCATGCGAACCACCGTTTTCCTGCAAGGCCCGGATTGCGGTTAAAGAACCGTAAATTGCATACCCGTCATCGGCGCCACCACGACCATAGAGTTTTCCGTCTTTGATGACCGGTTTCCACGGGGCCAGATCCTCATCCCAACCGTCAAATTCCGGTTGTTTGTCCAAATGCCCATACAACAGAACAGTTTTAGTGCTGTCTGTATTAAAGGCCGGGATATCGATGTAAATCAGCGGTGTGCGGCCTTGGAGTTTTTCAACTTTTACCTGCATACCGGCAATCGTTTGTTGTTTGCACCAGTCAACCATTAATTCAACCGCGTCGTCCATATAGCCGTGTTTCTCCCAGTCGGGATCAAAATTCGGTGACTTGTTTGGAATCCGAATGTATTTTTCCAGTTCGGGAATAATGGAGTCATCCCATGTCTGGTAAATAAAATCTGCAATGCTCATAATTTTCCTTTATAAATATTTTTTTCAGGATTAAGTGTATAGGCGTTTGCTTACAACGCAAATAAACGTTTGGTGTTTTCACTGGTG
Organism: Gammaproteobacteria bacterium; assembly: GCA_013001575.1. Taxonomy (NCBI): domain Bacteria; kingdom Pseudomonadati; phylum Pseudomonadota; class Gammaproteobacteria; species Gammaproteobacteria bacterium. Next base: position 683 of record JABDMI010000034.1, on the reverse strand, counting down.
ATCTCGGCCAACTCGTCGGCGTTGTCATTACGCAAACGGGCGATAGTGTTCAGAATATGTTGCAAGTACATGGGTTCGTTGCGGCGACTTTTCGGTTTGGGTTTTAAGTCACGCGGCAGTAAGTAGGGAGCATCGGTCTCGATCAATAAACGCTCAGCCGGTAAGTATGTGATCGCTTCTTGTAGATCATGACCTCGCCGCTCGTCACAGATCCAGCCGGTTATTCCGATGTAGAGTCCAAGATCCAGATAATCTTTCATCTGCTCTTTAGTGCCAGTAAAGCAATGGGCAACCCCACCGTTTAATGAGTCAATCTGTTCAGTGATTATTTCCAGAAAGGCTTCGTGCGCATCGCGTTGATGCAAAAATACCGGTAATTGCACTTCCCGGGCAATGCTCAATTGACGTCGAAACGCGTTTTCCTGCTCTTCGGGTGTGGAAAAGTTACGATTAAAGTCCAGGCCACATTCCCCAACGGCAACCACTTCAGGCTTTTGACTTAACTCCTGAATGCTCGCATGCACTGAGTTGTCATACTCACTCGAATAGTGTGGATGCACACCAGCGGTTGAATAAAACAGTTCCGGAAATTTTTGGGTAAGCTGATACGCTGCAAGATTTCCTTGATAACTGGCACCGGTCAGAATGAATTGTTCTACACCAGCCGCTTGCGCACGCTCGAT